>JAJXXI010000035.1 GCA_021781185.1 bacterium | reverse complement strand
CTGCACAATGCGGATGTAGTTGTCACCGCATTGCCAGATTTGACCTTGCCGAAGCTTGAGTGCCATGACGCCATGCTGCCCGCCGGCGAGAACGTTGTAAATGAAATGAACGTCAAAAAAGATTTTCAACCCCGGACGAACAGCATTGCTCCTGACGCGATTGACGCCGCAGCGGTCTGCCATCGCACCGACCCAAATGACCTACTCAAATTGGAATCCCTCCTGCCGGAGGCGTTGGAGTTTGTAGAGCAGCGTGCGGCGGCTGATGCCGAGGGCCTTCGCGGTTTCGGTGCGGTTGAATCTGTGCTGTTGCAGCGCGGCGATGATGGCGTGGCGCTCGATTTCATCCAGTTGCTGGGTGTCCGGCAGCAGCACGGGCGCAACTTGTTTCGCCGCGTCGCGCAGCTTGGCGGGCAGATGTTCGGGCAAGATCAATTCACTCTGAGAGAGCAGCACGGCGCGTTCGATGGCGTTGCGCAGTTCGCGCACGTTGCCGGGCCAGGTGTAACTTTTCAGGCAGCCGGCAGTGGCTTCGGCCAGCCGCGCGCGGTTGCGGGCGAACTCGTTGATGAACAGGCTGACCAGCGGAAGAATATCTTCGCGCCGTTCGCGCAGCGGCGGCAGGTTCAGTTCCACGACGTTCAGCCGGTAAAACAGATCCTCGCGGAAACGTCCGGCCTTCACCTCGTCTTCGAGCGTGCGGTTGCTGGCGGCAATGATGCGGGCGTTGGTCTGGATTTCGCGGTTGGAACCGATGCGTTGGAATTTCCCGTCTTGGGTGACGCGCAGCAACTTCGCCTGCAACGCGGGTGTCATCTCGGCAATTTCATCGAGGAAAATGGTTCCTCCCCGCGCCTCCTCAAACCGGCCGATGCGCAAGGCGCTGGCACCGGTGAAAGCCCCCTTCTCGTGGCCGAACAGTTCGCTTTCCAGCAGCGTTTCAGGAATGGCGGCGCAGTTGACCTTGATGAGCGGGCCGGCGGCGCGTGTGCTCCAGGCGTGGATGACATCGGCAACGACTTCCTTGCCGGTGCCGCTTTCACCGGTGACAAAGACGCGCGCTTCCGAGGGCGCGACGAGCGCGGCCTGTTGAAACAGCGCGACGGTGAGCGGGCTTTGGGCGATGATGTTGGGCGGCAGTTTCTTTTCCGCTCCCAGATTGAGCGGGCTGGACAGCGCGATGCCCGTGGCCTGCCGGACGGAGGCGAGAAGTTCGTCGAGGTCAATCGGCTTGGCGAGATAGTTCAGCGCGCCGTCGCGCATGGCCACAACCGCTTCGCGGATGTCGGCATAGGCGGTGACGAGCAGGACGGGCAGGGTCGGAAAGCCCTGCCGCACGCGGCGGAGCGTGTCGAGTCCGGAGAGGCCGGGCATGCGCACGTCCGAAATCATCATGGAAAACCGGCCGTCCGGCAACAGTTGCAACGCGCGTTCGCCGGAGTCGGCGGTGACAATGTCAAAGCCCTGTCCACGCAGAAACGAATCCAGCAGACTGCGCTGGCCGGGATCGTCATCCACAATCAGTATGCGCGGCGTTTCGTTTGGCACGCGGGAAAATTAGTTTATTTGCGGCGCGGCCAAAAGTCATTTTACGCACGCACGGTGCGGCCCGGCTGAAATGGAAAAACGGAGCGTGTGACCACGCTCCGTTGTTCAATGGATCATCTGCGATTTATCCGGCCTTCTGGCCGGCGGCCGCATCTCCTTCGCTGCCGCAGAAGGTGCCCACGTGTTCCTCGTGTTTTTCCTGGGTCGAGAACGCACCGCGCGCACCGGCGGCGGGCGAGTTGATCGCAGCCTGCGCGGCGGCGAGGTGGCCCTTGCCGATCGTGGTGCCGTTGTAGGCGCGTTTCGCCAGCTCGGGCGAAGCCGGGAACGGCCTGGGCTTGGAGCCGAAGTTGTATTTGAAGTTTTTCCAGTTGTCGCCGGACTGGTAATTCGTGCCGAGCGCGCCGCTGGGGTCATAACCGCAGTGAACCATGCAATGCTCGCAGCGCGGGTCGCGGGCGACGCCGTTGACGACACCGTATTTTTCCCACTCCACCTTGGTGAGCATTTCCTGGTAGCCGTGGTAATGTCCGTCGGTCATCAGGTAGCACGGGGCTTTCCAGCCTTTGACATTGTAGGTTGGAATTGCCCAGGCGGTGCAGGTGAGTTCGCGTTTGCCGGCGAGGAATTCCTGATAGACCGGCGTGCCGAAGATGGTGAACGCCTTGCCCCATTCCTGAATCTTGGCAAATTTCTGGCGGGTCATGTCGCGGGTGAGGAAAAACTCCTTCGGATCGCGGCCGAGGCGCTTGACCATGTCCTTCTTGGCGGCGTCGTAATCGTAGCCGGGCGAAATCGTATGGCCGTCCACTTCGAGCGAGGAGAGGAACTTGAACATGTCCTCGATTTCCTTCACGTCGGTTTCACGGTAAACCGTGGTGTTGGTGGCGCATTGAAAGCCGAGGATTTTCGCCATCTTGATGGCTTCGACGCATTCCTTGAAGACCCCTTCGCGTTCGACGATGAGGTCATGGGTGAATTCGAGGCCGTCCACGTGGACGTTCCAATACATCCACTGTGTCGGGCGGATGACGGTTTTTTTCCTCGCCGCGCCATCAGCTTGGCGGATGACTTCGGCTTCCTTGTCGGTGATGAGGTTTTCAGCGAGCAGCTTTTTCAGCTTCGGTTCGACTTCGGGCGAGTAGATGGCGGCGAGATAATCGCGCATTTTTTTGCGCATGAACATGCCGTTCGTGCAGACATAAATCACGCGGCCCTGCTCCAGCAGGCCGGCGATGAGTTCCTCGATCTTGGGATAAATCAACGGTTCACCGCCGCAGATGGAAACCATCGGCGCATCGCATTCGACCGCGGCCTGGAGGCATTGCTCCAGCGGCACCATGTCCTTGAGGGAGGTGGAATACTCGCGGATGCGCCCGCAGCCGGTGCAGGTGAGGTTGCAGGTGTGCAGCGGTTCAAGCTGCAGCACCATGGCAAACTTGGGGGTCTTGCGGAGCTTGTGTTTGATGATGTGGCTGGCGATTTTCTTCGTCAGCGCGAATGGGAAGCGCATAGATTATTTGGCGGCGGCGATTTGGGTGGAAACATCCGGGATCAACGCGGGGGCGTTGGTCGGAGCGTCATTTTTCAGGAGGCCCGGCAGGAAAAAACTGGCCGGGGAAACGCTCTGGCTGGTATTGACGCCGGCACAACCGGTGCCCGCAAGCACCAGTGCCACCATCAAGGGCAGACACAGAAAATTCCAGTTTAATCTCACTTGCCGAGTATAAATTAGTTCTGCACGATGGCAACCTCTAATTGACCACATCATGCCGTCAAAACTGCAAAATGAAGGGGTTTTTGCCATTGTTGCCGCCATGGCGCTGGCGGCACTGGTGGCTTGCGGGCAGACGGTGCGCACCGAGGTGTTCGTGGCCCGCGCGGAAAAGGCCTTTGCCGGGGCGTGGCAAAAATTTCAGTCTGACACGAACTCGGCAGACGCTGCCTGTGAGTTTGGCCGGGCCAGTTCCGAACTGGCGGAACTGGCCACCAACGATACGCAGCGTGCAGAAGTCGCCCGGCGCGGCATCGCCGTCTGCCGCCAGTTACTGGCAAAGGAGCCGGATTCCGCTCCCGGTCACTATTATCTCGCCATGAACCTGGGGCAACTGGCACAGGCCGACGCGCCTTCCCTTACGGCCTACCGGCTGGTTCATGAAGTGGAGCATGAATTCAAGACGGCGGCGGCGCTCAATGTGCGGTTGGATTATGGCGGCCCGGCACGCACGCTTGGCCTGCTTTATTATCAGGCCCCCGGCTGGCCATTGAGCGTCGGCAGCAAAAGCAAGGCACGTGAGTGGCTGGAACGCGCCGCCACGCTGGCACCGGATTATCCGGAGAACCAGTTAAACCTGGCCGAGGCACAGTTGAAATGGCGGGAACGCAAAAAGCTTGAGGCGACGCTTAAAAAACTGGATGCCATCTGGCCCGTCGCCCGGACCAATTTGACGGGTGAAGCCTGGCAGGAAAGCTGGCAGGAGTGGGACTCCCGGCGGGCTGCGCTAAAAGCTGATTACCGAAGGATTTATGCCGCGAAACCGTAATAACCGTAATGTTGCAAATTTTGTGTGGGCAATCTCCCGAGGTTCAACTAGAATACCGATGCTACCTGGGTGAAAACTTAACATGGCACGAAAAATCATCGCCGCGCTGGCTGATTCGACGTTGTTCCTGCGCGAATGGCTGGCCAATCCGCAGCACACTGGCTCGGTCACGCCCAGTTCGCCGCAACTGGCCGCCGCCATGGCGCGCTGGTTGCCGCGCAACCGGGAGAGTTATGTGCTCGAACTCGGGCCCGGCACCGGGGCGGTGACGGATGCGTTGCTTAAACATGGTCTCCGGCAGGAACGGCTGGTGGCCATTGAGAACAATCCCAAAATGGCGCGGCGTCTGCAGAAGAAATATCCCCGGGCCCACATCGTGGATGGCGACGCGTGGCAGTTGGACCGCCTGCTGGCCGGGTTGCCGGAGCCGGTCGGGTCGGTCGGAGCGGTGATTTCCAGTCTGCCACTGCTGAATTTTCCCAAGGCGCAGGCGGATGAGTTGGCGCAAAAAATTCGCGCCATCCTTGAGCCGAACGGCCGCTGGGTGCAATACAGCTACCACATCATCAAAAACCGCAGCCGGGGTGCGGATGATTTCCGGCTCATCGCCTCCAAAATTGTCTGGTGGAATCTCCCGCCGGCGCGCGTTCACGTCTTCCAAAAATAGCCGGCCGGCGGTTCGCCGTCTGCGGGGAGTATTTAGAATTATTCTAAATCTTGACTTGGGTCTTCGGCGCGATAAATTGTGCTTCAGTATGAGGGCGCGCAGCCATCCGCAGGACGAACAGCATCTGACCGAACAGTTGGGTGCCACCGGCTTGCGCCTCACGCCGCAGCGGCAACAGGTCTATGACGTGCTGGTTGGCAAACAGGATCATCCGACGGCGGAGGAGGTTTTCATCCGTGCCAAGAAGCAGATGCCGGAGATTTCCCATGCCACGGTTTACAACTGCCTTGATGCGCTGGTAAAGTCCGGCGTGGCCCGGCAGGTGACCGTGGATCGCGGCGCGACCCGTTTTTGTCCGAACATGCATGAGCACGGGCATTTCCATTGCGACACGTGCGGCATGGTTTTTGACGTGGATTTGCCGGGCGAACTGCCTGGCGTGGCCCTGCCGCGAGGGTTCAAGCCGCAGCGTTACGAGGTGGCCATTCACGGATCCTGCGCCAATTGCGCCAAAGAGAAATGATTTTAAACAGCTTTAAAGATGAGCACCGCCACCGAGACAATTGAAACCCTGGTCAAGCAGGAATACAAATACGGCTTCGTCACCGATGTTGAATCTGAATCCACGCCGCCCGGTTTGAGCGAGGACACCATCCGCCACATCTCGACCAAAAAAAATGAGCCGGCGTGGCTGACCGACTGGCGCATCAAGGCGTATCGCTACTGGCTCACCATGCCGGAGCCGACCTGGCAATTCGTCAAATATCCGAAAATTGATTTCCAGGACATCAGCTATTTTTCCCAGCCCAAGCCGAAAGGCGACGCCCCGAAAAGCCTGGACGAAGTGGATCCCAAACTGCTCGAAACCTACGAGAAGCTTGGCATTCCGCTCCGGGAACGCGCCCGGCTCGCCGGCGTGGCGGTGGACGCGATTTTCGATTCCGTGAGCGTGGGCACCACCTATCGCGAAGATCTTGCGAAGAAGGGCATCATTTTCTGTTCCTTCAGCGAAGCTGTTCACGGGCATCCCGAGCTCGTCAAAAAGTATCTCGGCTCGGTGGTGCCTTACACGGACAATTATTACGCCGCGC
The DNA here is from genome assembly GCA_021781185.1 of bacterium. Taxonomy (GTDB): domain Bacteria; phylum Verrucomicrobiota; class Verrucomicrobiia; order Limisphaerales; family UBA11358; genus UBA11358. The sequence continues at coordinate 2,902 of JAJXXI010000035.1, read as the reverse complement.
TGAATTCCGCCGTGTTCACGGATGGATCTTTCTGCTACATCCCGAAGGGCGTCCGCTGTCCGATGGAGCTTTCGACCTATTTCCGCATCAATGCCGCCAAATCCGGCCAGTTCGAGCGCACGCTCATCGTGGCGGATGAAGGCGCGAGCGTCAGCTATCTCGAAGGCTGCACCGCCCCGATGCGTGATGAAAACCAGTTGCACGCCGCCGTGGTGGAACTCGTCGCCCTCGACCGCGCCGAAATCAAATACAGCACCGTGCAAAACTGGTATCCTGGCGATGTAAACGGCATCGGCGGCATCTATAATTTCGTGACCAAGCGCGGCTTGTGCAAAGGCAAGAATTCCCGCATCACTTGGACCCAGGTCGAGACCGGTTCAGCGATCACTTGGAAATATCCGAGCTGCATTTTGCTGGGCGACAATTCCAAGGGCGAATTTTATTCCGTGGCCGTCGTGAACAACATGCAGCAGGCCGACACCGGCACGAAGATGATTCACATCGGCAAGAACACCAAGAGCACCATCGTCTCCAAAGGCATTTCCGCCGGGCGCGGCCAGAACAGCTATCGCGGTCTGGTGGAAATCCGCAAAAGCGCGGCGAATGCGCGCAATTTCTCGCAATGCGACTCGATGCTCATCGGTTCCAATTGCGGGGCGCACACGTTTCCTTACATCGAGGTGAAGAACACCACCGCCAGTGTGGAGCACGAAGCCTCGACCTCGAAGATCGGCGAGGACCAGATTTTCTACTGCAACGCGCGCGGGCTTTCCACCCAGGACGCGGTGAACATGATCGTGAACGGCTTCTGCAAGGAAGTCTTCAAGGAGCTCCCGATGGAATTCGCCGTGGAAGCGCAGAAGCTGCTCGGCGTAAGCCTCGAAGGCAGCGTGGGCTGAGCTTCAAGCCACGAACAGACACCAATACGAATGATTCCAAGCGCGAAGTTTTTGTTTAGATTCGTGTCCATGGGTGTCCATTCGTGGTATAAATAAAATTTAGAAACATGAGCAAGCAACCAATTATTGAAATCGAAAACCTCCACGCGGGCGTGGAGAACAAGCCAATTCTCAAGGGCTTCAGCCTGACGATCAACGAGGGCGAAGTCCATGCGTTGATGGGCCTCAACGGGTCCGGCAAAAGCACGCTCGCCGCCATTCTCGCCGGCCGCGACGGTTACGAGATCACGCAGGGCACCGTGAAATATCTCGGCCAGGACCTGCTGGAACTTGACCCCGAGGAACGCGCCCGGGCCGGTCTATTCCTCGCGTTTCAGTATCCGGTGGAAATTCCCGGCGTGAACAGCACCTATTTCCTCAAGGCCGCGCTGAATGAAATCCGCAAGTCCAAGGGCCAGCAGGAACTCGACGCGATTGAGTTTCTGTCGCTCGTGAAGGAAAAAGTGAAGCTGCTGGAATTGAGTGAAGATCTGCTGAGGCGCTCCGTCAACGAAGGTTTTTCCGGCGGCGAAAAGAAGCGCGCCGAGATTTTCCAGATGGCCGTGCTGGAGCCGCGGCTCGCCATTCTCGACGAGACGGACTCCGGCCTGGACATTGACGCGCTCAAGATCGTCAGCAGCGGCGTGAACAAGCTCAAGCGGCCGGACTCCGCGCAGCTCGTCATCACGCATTACCAGCGATTGCTGAATTATATCGTGCCGGATTTCGTCCACGTCATGGCCGATGGCCGCATCGTGAAATCCGGCGACAAGTCGCTGGCGTTGGAATTGGAAGCCAACGGCTACGAGGCCATCGTGAACGCCTGATTTTGCCGCTGTTTGAACCGGCGCTCCCGTTGCCATCGGGACGCCGGTTTCTTATTTTAACCGCCGCCGCGCCGGATGGTAAACGGCTCTGCCTTGGTCTGCAGACTGTTGTTCGGCAGCCGTGGTGTGTAGAATGATTTCAGTTTTGAAGCGGCAGGTGGAAGCTTGCCCGACCGCATTTCGCACGATGAATACCAGCCATTTTCCCCGTTTGTTCGAGGCGGACCCATTTCTGCCGAAGCGGGCGCCGGTGGCACCGGGCGGTGGATGAACGAAGCATTGAAATCATGAGCCAATTTCCCGTCAGTTTGGAAAAGGAAGGTCAGCTTGCGCGGCGCATGACGGCGCTGGGCGTGAGTGAGGCGGATATTGTGGAAACTTTTGTGCGTTCCGGCGGCCATGGCGGACAAAACGTGAACAAGACCGCGACCTGCGTGATGCTGCTGCACAAGCCGACGCAGTTGCGCGTGAAGTGCCAGACCACACGGCAGCAGGGGCTGAACCGGTTTATCGCACGCCGGTTGCTGCTGGACAAAATTGAAGCCGGCCAGTTGGGGCAGGTGGCGGCCAAACGTGACGAGGCGGAGCGCATCCGACGGCAGAAACGCCGTCGCAGCCGCCGCGCCAAACAGCGGATGCTGGCGGACAAGTCGCATCAGGCCGGCAAGAAAGAAGGGCGCCGCCGGATTGACTCGGCCGATTAAGGCCGGAGTCCGTGATGGCCTTTGAATGCGCTCGCACAGGGAGTTCCTGTGGCAGACGTTGGACTTTTTTCGGCTGGCAGGCGAGATGGACGTTTCGGAGCGGTTCTGTTAGTGTTGCCCCATCATCGCGGAGGGGCCGGTCAGGAGGGTTTTACGATGCAGCCTTATGACGCCGCCATTTCTTATCCCGTTCGGTGAGGATCAAGTTCACGCCGCAGCGTTAGCCAGGCGGCGGCCGGCCGGAATGCGGTTGGTGGGTGGAAGCTTGTTGGTGCCGGTGTTGTTTCCTGTTCGCCGGGTTTTCCGGTTGGGCGCGGCCTGGTTTCTGTTTTTTCTGGCGGGGTTTGCCGGGGCTCAGCCGGCCACCGGGCCCCGAGTCATCCGGGTGGTGATGGATGACAATTACCCGCCTTTTGCCTTCAAGGATGACGCC
>JAJXXI010000289.1 GCA_021781185.1 bacterium | reverse complement strand
GCAACCGCATCCGTGATCGCGCCATCGAGCAGAATGTGGTCGAGCAGTTCGGCGCTCGGCGTCGCTGCCGTCGTTTCGGCCTGTTCAAACGCCGTTTCCGTTTTCTCATCTACCAGCAAACGCCAGACACGGCCGAGGAAGCGATACACGCCTTCCACGCCCTTGGTATTCCACGGTTTGGTGTCCTGCAGCGGCCCCATGAACATTTCGTAAAGCCGGAACGCATCCGCGCCGTATTCCACCAGCACGTCGTCGGGATTCACCACGTTGCCGCGCGACTTGGACATCTTCTGGCCGTCTTCGCCGAGAATCAGGCCTTGATTGACGAGCTTGTAAAACGGCTCCGGCGTCGCGACGTGGCCGAGATCAAACAAAACCTTGTGCCAGAAGCGCGCGTAGAGCAGATGCAGCACGGCGTGTTCCGTGCCGCCGACGTAAAGATCCACGCCCGCCGCCTGGCCGTTTGAGGCCATCCAATAATTGTCCGCGTCTTTGCCGACGAACGACTGCGCATTTTTCGCGTCGGTGTAACGCAGATAATACCAGCAACTGCCGGCCCATTGCGGCATGGTGTTTGTTTCGCGCACGGAGCCGTCGGGCAGATTCAGCCAGTCCTTCGCGCGGGCGAGCGGCGGCTGGCCGTCGGCGGTCGGCTTGTAATCTTCCAACGTCGGCGGCAGCACGGGCAACGCGCTTTCCTGCAACGCTTCGTGGTAAAGATTCCCGGCGGCGTCTTTTTTCCAAACAATCGGGAACGGCTCGCCCCAGTAACGCTGCCGGCTGAACAGCCAGTCGCGCAGTTTGTAATTGATGGTCTTCTTGCCGAGACCTTTTTCTTCCAGCCAGGCGGTGATTTTCTGTTTGGCTTCGGGCGTGGGCAAACCGGTGAGTGAAACTTCAGAGTTCGTGGAGTTAATTGAAGTGCCTTCATCCGAAAAGGCTGTATGCGTTATGCCTTTGGCAAAAAACTCTGGTTCCAATCGATAGCACTCTCGAAGCCCATCCAAATCCTCTTGAGACGCCTCACCCACAGTGGAAACCTTTATCAACAAACGAATACAGATTGTGCAGAATTGGCGGTCTTGCCCTGTCAGATTTTCAAGCTTTTCAGCTATTTCGATGTATTCGGTTCTTTGTTGAACAGTTGCTTCGTCCAAGTTCTCAACTTGTTCAATTGTTGGATTATCTGTTCCATATAAAGCGCGGAGAAATTGCTTTTTTGAGACTTCGATTGAAACAAGTGGGTTGTAATTTTCCTTGAGCCAATGCACGTCAGGCTCAATCACAGGTCTAATTGGCAGGCCAAACTTTTTGGCAAACTCCCAATCGCGTTCATCATGCGCCGGCACGGCCATGATGGCGCCGGTGCCGTAGCTCGCAAGAACGTAGTCGGCAATCCAGATCGGAATTTTCTCGCCGTTGACCGGATTGATGGCGTAAGCGCCGGTGAACACGCCGGATTTTTCCTTGGCGAGTTCCGTGCGTTCGAGATCGCTCTTGCGCGCGGTGTGTTCGCGATAGCTTTCAACTGCCTCCAATTGTTCCTCCGTGACAATCTCATCCACCAGACGATGCTCGGGGGCCAGCACCATGTAGGTCGCGCCAAACAGCGTGTCGGGACGCGTCGTGAATACGCGGATTTTTGAATCGGCAACCGGCAATTGGCAATCGGCAATGGTGAAATCCACCTCCGCGCCTTCGCTGCGGCCGATCCAGTTCCGCTGCATTTCCTTGAGCGAATCGCTCCAGTCAATCGTGTCGAGATCGGCCAGCAGTTTCTCGGCGTAGGCGGTGATGCGGAGCATCCATTGGCGCATCGGCTTGCGGATGACCGGGAAACCGCCGACTTCGCTCTTGCCGTCAATGACTTCCTCGTTCGCCAAAACCGTGCCGAGTTCAGGACACCAGTTCACCGGTGCTTCGCTGACGTAGGCAAGGCGTTTGGAATCGCGATACTCACGACGCTTGTTCCAAAGCTTCAAGGATTCAGCATCCAACTTCTTCGGATCATCCAAAAGCTCGCCAGCTTGTGCCGCTTGTGATTTCGCCCAATCCGCCAATTCCAATTCCTTTGGATATACCAAACGACTAATTGGTTCAGCCTGGTTCGTTTCGGGATTGAACCACGAATTATAGAGCTTCAAAAAAATCCACTGCGTCCACTTGAAATATTCCACGTCCGTCGTGGCGAATTCGCGCGACCAATCGTAGCTGAAGCCGAGGCTTTTGATCTGGCGCGTGAAATTGGCGATGTTCGCCTCGGTGGTCACGCGCGGATGCTGGCCGGTCTTGATGGCGTATTGCTCGGCGGGCAGGCCGAACGCATCCCATCCCATCGGATGCAGCACGTTGAAGCCGCGCGCGCGACGGTAGCGCGCCAGAATGTCCGTGGCGGTGTAGCCTTCCGGATGCCCGACGTGCAAACCCGCGCCGCTCGGATACGGGAACATGTCGAGGATGTAAAACTTGGGCGGGGCCTTGCGACCGGCCACCTTTTCGCGGGACATGGAATCCGCCCCGTGGCGCATGGTGAACGGATGATTAGCGGGAATTTCGTCGTTGGGATTGAAGGCGCGAAACGCCTGCTGTTTTTCCCAAGCCTGTTGCCACTTGGGTTCGATCAGGTGAAACGGATATTGTCGGCGACTGCTGGCCATAGAGCGGAGGATTCTACGCGAAAACGGCCCGGACTCAATCGTGGAATGATGGCCGGCCACGGCAGACCGAAAAGGGAGTGGGAATTGTTTGCTGGCAACTTTCCTCCGGTTTCCGGTTTAATACCAGCGTGCCTGCCACCACCGACCATTCCACCTTGGCACACCGGCTGCGTGTGCTGGCGATTGGCCGCCGGCCCCGGGCCACCCTGGCGCGCATCCTGGTGCTGGTGGTGGTCTGTTTCATCACCTTCCGGTTTGTGCTGTTGCCGGTGCGCATCGAAGGCATCTCCATGTTGCCGACGTTTCATGACGGCCAGATTCATCTGGTGAACCGGCTGGCCTTCCTGTTTCACGAACCGCAGCGCGGCGACATCGTCGCAATCCGCTTTTCCCGCCCAGGAACCTTCTCGGTTCCCAGTGAAATGCTGATGAAACGCATCATCGGCCTGCCGGGGGAAACCGTCACCTTCCACGCGGGCCGCGCCTGCATCAACGGCAAACCGCTCGATGAACCCTACGTCAAGCTGCCCTGCGACTGGGAACATGGACCGATCGTTTGCGGACCGGATCAATATTACGTCGTCGGCGACAACCGCTCCATGCCGTTCGAGCTGCACATGCAGGGCCGGGCCGGGCGCGATCGAATCGTTGGGCAGCCTCTCTTATGAAAATCACCTTTCGCCTCGTGCTGCTGGCCGCCGCCGCCGGACTGGGGTTCTGGCTCTGGACGGTCCTATTTCCCAGCCCGGAAAAGGTGGTGCTGAAAAAAATGGCCGGTCTCGCCGCCACGGCCACCTTCGACTCCGGCGACAGCAACCTCACGCGGGCCGCCAAAGCCGCCAGTCTGGCCGGGTTTTTTGCCACCGACGCCCAAATCGTCATCAACATTCCCAACGTGGCCATTCGCACCTTTTCCGGTCGCGAAGAAATCCGGGAAAGCGCCATGGCCGGATTCGTCAGCCTGAGTTCGTTGAAAGTTCAATTTTTCGACACGACCGTGGTGGTCGGTTCCGACCAGCAAACCGCCGACGTGAATTGCACCGCCAACGTCAGCACGGGCAAAAGCAAGGACTTCGGCGTGCAGGAACTGCATTTCCAGTTCAAGAAAATGGACGGCAACTGGCTCATCATCCGCGTGGAAACCGTGAAGACGCTTTCGTAGCGCTGCCGCGACCGTTTACTTCGACGTCAAATCAACCTTCACCGCCGCGCGCTCGAAAGCATTCGCCTCCATGAGCGGCTGCGGTTTCATCGCGCCCAGCCGCGCCACGTAGCGTTCCGGCACGATTTCCAGCCGCGTGTTGTAATGCGTGGCGATCTCGTTGAAATAACTTCGCGCCAGCGCGATGCGCTGCTCGGTGTCGGCAAGCGTTTTCTGCAACGCGAGAAAGGCGTCGTTCGCCTTGAGTTCGGGATAGCGCTCGGCAATGCCAACAACCACATTGCTGACCGCGCCATGATCCGGCCCGGCCTCGCCCGGCGGCGTGGCGGCAAGCTGATTTCGCAGGGCGGCGAGTTCCGTCTGCAATTGCGATTCGTGATCGCGATAGCCCTTCACGCAGTCCACCAGATTGGGAATCAGATCGAAGCGGCGTTTCAACTGGATGTCCACGAGCGACCACGCCTGCCGCACGCGGTTGCGCACATCCACCAGGCTGTTATACACCATCCAAATCCACGCCAGTCCGCCGATGAAAAAATACGCCGCCGCGATCGCCGTATAAAGGAGGATGCGCGAAGCCGGGTCCACGTTCAGCGCGCCGTCCCGCCAGACCATGAAGCCCACCGCCGCGATGAGGCCAAAGAATGCCCAGCCGCGCGAACCCCATTTCATGCCGGAACTGACCTGTTCCTCCGAACGCGTGGAGATAAGAAACATCGGCGCGTGTTCATCCGCCGCGATTTCGGGCGCAACGATGTCCTGTCGTTCCCGCGCCTGCCCGACCACAAAAATGTTGGTCTTCAGCGGAATTCCCTGTTCGAGAAAACGCCGGCGAAAACCAGAATCCGGAACCGCCCCGGCCGGGCCTTTGCCATAATAGAGTGGATTCAGTGGCGTGCAGATTTCATCGAACAAGTTCAGCGGCTCGATCTTTGCGCCGTCAGGCCGCACCAGCAAAACGCCACAGTCATCCTGCAAATAAAAGGGAATGATCTCGCCGCCGCCGTCCACGCGCGTCCAGCCGCTCTCTTGTCGCGTCACCGTGCGAGTGTTGCCCTTACTGTCCGTCTCGGTCGTGGTCACCATGCGCGACCAGTATTCCTCCACGGTCCAGCCATATTGCACGCAGGCCTGCCCGGCCAGAAAACTGGTCAGCGGTTCGGCGGATTCCGCCGTGCCCTTGAGCTCCACGAAACCGATGAAGACGCCGGAAGTCTTGGAGGTTGGCAGGTTGTCAAGCAACCGCCGCTGCCGGCCGTTGCGAAAGGCGAATGTCAGGCTCACCAGCGCCAGCAGCGCCCCCAGCAAAGGCAGATAAGGGATGAAGTCCTGCATGAATCATTGCGGCGGCCAGACGAGCCGCAGACCTTCGAGCGTCAAATCCGGCTCGACAGCGGAAATTTCCGGCAGTTTTGAAGCGATCAGTTGCGCATATCCGCCCGTGGCCACCACCGGGAGTTTTTTGGCGCGCAGTTCGCGCTTCAGCTCGCGAATCAATTCGCGCACCAGCCCGCGATAACCATGCACCGCACCGATCAGCATGGCTTGTTCCGTGCTTTTGCCAATGGCGGTTTCGATGTCGCGGATTTTGATTTTCGGAAGCAGGGCGGTTTTTTCGTGGAGATAACTGGTCATGGCCGCGAGGCCGGGAGCGATGATGCCGCCAACGTAATCGCCCCGGCCATTCACCACGTCAAAGGTGACCGCCGTGCCGAAATCCACGACGACGACCGGCGCACCAAACCGGCGGCGGGCCGCCACCGCATTCGCCAGCCGATCCGCACCGATGGACGCCGGCCGGGGATAATCCACGCCCACACCGCGAACGGTTTGGGCATTCAGTTCCAGCACCTCCAGCTTCCAGGTGGCGCGGACCGTCTTGCGGACCAGCGGGGTGACCCGCGGCACCACGCTGCACAAGATCGCTCCTTCAATCGGATGTCTGCCGGCAAACTTCTTAACAAGCGCCGCCGCGCCGCCGCCCAACCAGGCAAGCGTCGAAATATCCGCCTGTTTCACCACGCCCCGGTTATTCGCCAGCCCGATGTGCGTGTGCGTGTTGCCGATGTCAAAAAGCAAAATCATAAGCGGGAAGTGGGAGAAACGGGAAAGCGGAGATCGCACACGCAGCCCGACGGTTTCCGCCTGCCCGCTCTTTCAACTTTCATCTTGTATTTCATCGTTTTTCCAGCGTCACATCACCGCCGATGACGCGTTCCAGATGGCCGTGTTCGGTGCGGACGAGCAGCGCGCCGTCGTCATCCAGCGCCTCGGCGCGGCCGCGAATCAGCCGCGCGCCCATTTGCACGGAAACATTTTTGCCGATGGTCGCGCAGCCGGCCTCCCATTCATCCGCCAGCTGGGGAAATTTGCCGGCGCCGATCCGCGTGTAATCCGCGTCCAGTTCGCGCAACATTTCCGTCGCCAGCCCGGCGCGGGAAATGGCTTCGCCCGCCTCGATCTTGAGCGAGGTGGCGATGCCGCGCAGTTCGGCCGGAAATTCGTTCGCATCCTGGTTTACGTCCACGCCGATGCCGAGGATGATGTGCCGGACGCGGTCCACTTCGGCGCTCATTTCCGTGAGGATGCCCGCGACCTTTTTTCCGCCGAGCAGCAAATCATTCGGCCATTTGATCTCTGCCGACAAGCCGGTGACGGTTTTGATGGCCCGGCGCAACGCCGTGGCCGAGGCGACGGTCAGTTGCGTGGTTTCCTGCGGATTTACGGAAGGACGCAGCAGCACGGAAAACCACAGGCCCTTGCGCGTGGGCGAAATCCATTTGCGACCTAGCCGTCCCCGGCCCCTGGTCTGGGACTCGGCAAATACCACCGCGCCCTCCTTCACGCCGTCGCGCGCGAGTTTTTCGATCACGTCGTTGGTCGAAGTGGTTTGTTCAAACACCTGGATGTCGCGGCCGACCACGCGGGTTTTGCCCAGGCGGGCCAGCAGATCATCCGCGTGCAGCGCGTCCGGTGAATCCACCAGTTTATAGCCGAAATGCGGGCTGGCCTCGATGTCGTAGCCGACCTTGCGCAATTCCTCCATGCGCGCCCAGATGGCGGCGCGGCTGATGTCCAGTTGCCCGGCCAACTGCGCACCGGAAACGCCGTCGGGATGGGCGCGCAGCGCGGAAAGAATTTTGGTGTCGGTGGTCATGATATTAAACCGCGAATGGACCCGCATGAACACGAATTAGAACCAGCAGGACTTGGATTGCACGGTTTCGCCAGGAGCAGAAAACCAATCTTGGGAAATCCGCGTTCCGGTTCCAGGTGTCTATTGGTGTCCATTCGTGGTTCAGTTTTCAAAATCCAATCCGATGTCCACGGCGCGGGCCGAATGCGTGATGGCACCGACGGAAATATAATCAACGCCCGTCGCGGCGATCTGGCGGATGGTTTTCAGGTTTACACCGCCGCTGGCTTCGGTTTTGGCGCGACCGCGAATCAGCTTCACCGCCCGGCGCAACTGCGCGGGCGGCATGTTGTCGAGCAGGATGATGTCGGCCCCCGCGTCGGCAGCCTGCGCGACTTGCTCCAAAGTGTCGGCTTCAACTTCGACTTTCAGTTTCGGAAACCTCCCCCGGGCGCGGGCGACGGCGGCGGCAATCGCATTTGGCTTTTCCTTTCGCAGCGCCACCAGATGATTGTCCTTGATGAGCACCAGATCGAACAAGCCGAGGCGGTGATTCTTCCCGCCGCCGCAGGCCACGGCGTATTTCTCAAAACGCCGCCAGCCGGGCGTGGTCTTGCGCGTGTCGAGGATGGTGGCGGGCGTGCCCTGGATGGCTTCGGTAAATTTTGCGGTGGCGGTGGCGACGCCGGACAGGCGCTGGACGAAATTCAGCGCCACGCGTTCGGCGCTCAACACAGCGCGGGATGGACCGGAAATTTTCAGGAGCGTTTCGCCCGGCTTGGCCCGCCGGCCATCGCACGAGCATTTTTTGATTTTAATTTTCGGCGACAGGTGGCGGAAGGCAAGTTCGGCAAATTGCAGGCCGGCAACCACGAGCGGCTCGCGCGCATTCATGAACGCCACGGATTGGGCGCGCGAAGGAACGGCGGCCAGCGTCGTGACATCGCCGCCCCCGAGATCCTCGGCGAGCGCGGCGCGGACAGCCCGGCTGATTTCTGCGGTGGTGAGTTCCACGCCGTCAAGATGCGGGCGATTGGATTTGGGGAAAAGGAAAAAGGCGCCTCAGTTGCCCGGGCTCAGCATAAAAAATTCGGAGAACAGCGGGTCAAGATTTTTGGCGGCCGGGCTGTCGGCCCGGACAACCGCCACTAGCAACCAGCCATCCTGACGCGTGACCGAGCGGATTTTTCCCCCGGCAAAAACCCAGGTGCGCCAGCGCGGCTCCAGCCCATTGGTGGTGGTTCGCGCGTGGACGCCTTCCAGCAGGTTGAGAATTTCCGCGAGCTTGTCCGGTGGACAAACGGTTTCATCCACGCACTGGCAAAAGCCGTCTCCGCCGGGCCCGGCCATGGCGCAGCCGAGCATGCCCGGCTGGAGGACGCGTTCGGAAATCCATTGCTGAAAGACCGCTTTCATGCGTTGCCAAGGGTGTTGGAAACGCGAACAAAGACAATCCGGGGCGAACGGGACAACACGACGGCGCGGCCGCCGTTGAGCGGCATTTCCAGCCGGTCGAAATTGCCGAACGACAGGATTTCACCGAGCTGCTCGGCCTGGGCGAGCACGGATTGCAGCCAGGCGGTGCGCGCCGGGGCCTCGGCGCACTGCGCTTCGTAAATCGTTTCGCCGGAAATCGAGCAGATCATGGTCTCTTCGAGCCGGGAGGCCGAAGATTCGGTGGAGGCGGTGAGCGTTTGGGGATCCACCTGCGCCTCGCTCGCCGCCGTTTCATCGCGCACCCGGGCGGCCTCCATCAGCAGAAATTCCCACGGGCCGCCCAGCGATTGCTGCGGGGGGGCCTCGAAAGCG
>JAJXXI010000040.1 GCA_021781185.1 bacterium | reverse complement strand
GGCGTGAACCGGCAAATTCCCGCTCGCCTTCCGGGCTTAATCCGTGTTTCATCTTGCCGTTTCGATTTATGCCCAAACGCACCGACATCCACAGCGTCCTCATCATCGGCGCCGGCCCGATCATCATCGGCCAGGCGTGCGAGTTCGATTACTCCGGCACCCAGGCGTGCAAAGCCCTCCGCGAGGAAGGCTACCGCGTCATCCTCATCAACTCCAACCCGGCCACGATCATGACCGATCCGGAGTTTGCCGACCGGACCTACATCGAACCCATCACGCCCGAATGCGTGGAGAAAATCATCATCCGCGAGAAAGAGGAGATGAAACGTCTCGGAGCGCAGGGCAAGCTCGTTTTGCTCCCCACGCTCGGCGGCCAGACCGCGCTCAATACCGCGATGTCCCTCCACAAAAACGGCGCACTCGAACGTCACGACGTGGAAATGATCGGCGCAAAACCCGAGGCCATTCACAAGGGCGAAGACCGTTTCGCCTTCAAGGAATTGATGCTCCAAATCGGCCTCGACGTGCCGATTTCCGGTGTGGCTCATACGCTGGAAGAAGCGCGCGATGTCGCGAAGAAAATCGGCCGTTTCCCGCTTATCATCCGGCCCGCGTTCACGCTCGGCGGCACGGGCGGCGGCATCGGTTACAATCAGGACGAATTTGAAGCAATTGCCAAGAACGGCATTGAGCTTTCGCCCGTGAACGAAATCCTCATCGAAGAATCCCTCCTCGGCTGGAAGGAATACGAGATGGAAGTCATGCGCGACAAGGCCGACAACTGCGTCATCATCTGCTCCATCGAAAACTTCGACCCCATGGGCGTCCACACCGGCGACAGCATCACCGTCGCGCCCATCCAGACGCTGACGGATAAGGAATTTCAGATCATGCGCGACCAGAGCTTTGCCGTCATCCGCGCCGTGGGCGTGGAGACCGGCGGCTCGAACATCCAGTTCGGCGTCAGCCCGGAGAACGGTCGCATGGTCATCATCGAGATGAACCCGCGCGTCAGCCGCAGTTCCGCGCTCGCGTCCAAGGCCACCGGCTTTCCCATCGCGAAGATCGCCGCCAAACTCGCCGTCGGCTATCTGCTCGACGAACTCAAGAACGACATCACGCGCGAAACCCCCGCGAGCTTCGAGCCGAGCATTGATTACGTCGTCACCAAGATTCCGCGCTTTGCCTTCGAGAAATTCCCGCAGGCCGACCCCACGCTCACCACGCAGATGAAAAGCGTCGGCGAGGCGATGGCCATCGGGCGCACGTTCAAGGAAAGCCTGCAAAAATGCCTGCGCTCGCTGGAGATTGGCCGCAGCGGCCTGGGCGGCGACGGCAAACCGTGGCGCATCGGCACGGAAGTCTATGGCGACCGCGACCTCCTCCCGCGCGACGTCATCAGCCGCAAGCTGAGCGTGCCCAATGCCGAACGCATCTTCTTCATCCGCCACGCCCTGCGCGCCGGCTTCACCATCGAGGAAATTTTCAACCTCACGAAAATTGACCGCTGGTTTCTGGTGCAGATCAAAGAGATTGTGGACTTTGAGGAAGAGTTGGCAGGGGCGAAGAATTAAGGTGAACGAATTCTTTACGAATTCGGTCAACTTTATGATTATTGCCGCCGATGTCGGACTAAAATGAAAATTGATTTTTCAGAAACTTTTCCGCATTTGTCGAAAGCTCCAATTGTGGAGGCTGTCATTGATTTTCGCGCGTTGCCGACTACTGCATGTGCGCAAAGTCAATTCGAGGCGTATTTCAGAAAAGAATTTTCCGATTTCCCGGCGTTTCAGGTTCATAACCAGGTTAATTATCACCTGAAAGCGCAAACTGGAAACCAGCCAGAAGCAGTTCAACCCACAAGCTGGTGGCAAGGATTAGCGTTTCATTCCGCCGATAAATTGAGGATTGCACAATGTCAAAAAGATGGATTTTCGTTGAGTCGCTTGCCCGGTTATCCCAAATGGGAGGAGTTTGCCTCTGAAGCATTAAATCTTTGGAGCAAGTATGCGGCACTGACGAAACCAGTAGAGATTCAACGTGTCGGAGTCCGATTCATCAACCGCATTCCAATACCCGTTCAAGCGGGAGATTTGAGTGATTATTTAATTAATGCGCCAAAGGCATGGGACTCGTTCCCCGTCCCTTTTGCCAGCTTTGTTCATAGCGATACTTTTTCTGTTCCTGACACCAATTATTTGATTCATGTGGTTCGCGCTCTTCAACCACCTGATACAACATCAGATTTGCCGGCGATTATTCTGGATACGGACATCTCAACGCGAAGCCCATCGTCCACCGACCCCAAGGTCTTGGAGACCAGACTCCAAGAAATGAGGTGGTTGAAAAACAAAGTCTTCTTTGCTAGCATTGCAAAGAAATTACAGGATTCACTGTTATGATTATTCCTCCAGACATTGCTATTTGTTCTGCTTTGACTTTTGGGCAGATCGCCTCGCGCGGTGCCAGCCCAACGGCTTGTTACATTGCGAGGGCATCCGATGCAAACTGGCAGCGGTTTCAATCCTCCGTTTTTTTGGGGTTGAAAGCATCTGGTGTTTTTGAAGATTTGTTTGATGTCTTTGTTAATAACCAAAAGGCTGGTTGGGATGGGGACTCCGCCGAGCCCGTGGTGCAAGACACATACCTTAACGCGTATCGCTTTTTGGAATCGCTTCCTCCCGCCATCCAAGTGCCATCAATTGGTGTCGAGCCAGACGGTCACATTACTTTTGAGTGGTATAAAGCGCCCCGGCAAACTATTTCTATAAGCGTAAGCCCAGACGGGTTTTTGTATTACTCTGCTTTAATGGGGCTGCGTAAGACTAATGGCTCTGAGCCATTCTTCGGTGACGTGCCGAAAATTGTTTTGGAATTAATCGGTAAAGTTTACGCCGAATGAGTGAAGCCGCCGGGACTCTGCTTTCAGATGACGAAATGCTCGCGCGTTTCGTATTGAAAACGGAATGGATTCGCAAGGTTGACAACACGGTTAAGCAGGATGCTTTTATTCCTCCGAAAGATTTGCAGCTTTCAGTTACGCGTCATGAAGGCATTTCGCCTGACCAATTAATCGAAGCGGGCAAATTTGTGGCGGTTCAAACGTCTTTGCAATTTCTTGGCCGTGCAGACATCAGCGCTCGAACAGTGGTGAAGAATGCTTTGAAGGCAGTTGCTTGGCCGCTTGAGACCAATGCATATCATGCCCATGTAATTGGGTGGCCGGCAGACAAAGAAAGTCGCAAAACAATCGCCCAAGAGTTGGCTGCCGCATCCAAATTTATTCCGGCTTAATCTACCATCCGCGAATCCCAACGGGATTCAAATCCCTCAGCCCAGGGTTGGTCCGAGCCAGACGGGCGAGGAGCGCCTACCCTGGGTTATGTTCCCCAAAATGTTTTCAACGCTGAAGGCGTTGCATCACCTCCGTCTAAAGCGCCAGAGGGCTGGCGCACTCCAAGACACTTCGCGCGGGGAGGGCGGGCAGTCCTCTGCCCGCCGTCGGTTGCAACCAACGCTTTCTGGTTCACCACGACGGCGCGCACGGAGTGACACGCCCTACCGCCAGCGTCTTGGACTGCGGTGGCCCTCCACCGCTTTTCAACCGCGAACCACCCGAACCACGCGAAAATCCAAACCAAAATTCCGTTCGCGTAGTTGGCGTCTTTCGCGGTTCCTTCTGCCACAACTCCTTCAGAGTTGTTTTCATTTTGCCCGTTCACCCAGCGTAGTCGCTTCGCTCCAACGCTGGGCTGAATGACACAACTCCGTTGGAGTTGAAACGCATTCTTTCCATAGTTCCGTCCGGAGCGAAATCTTTGTAGCCACCCGCGCCGGTTTTCCCCACAACCCTCATCCGGCCTGCGGCCACCTTCTCCCGTTCCCACGGGCGAAGGACACAGCCCCGTCGGGGCGGCATCGGTTCCGCCGGCGCCGGCCGTCACACCAGAATAAAACTATCTATTCCGGCATTCGGCACTAGTCTGCTGTCCTTGAAGTGTCTGCCATTATTTCTCCGAGTTTAGCGCGGGTGCGGGTGATTTTTCCAGGATGGCGGCACCCTCGGCACGCCAGACATAGCGCTGCGGTTGGCGATTGCGTTCGGACATGGGCTATCTGGGAGCGGAAAGCAAGCAGGCGGCGCGCACCGGTTGGCAGACCGCCGTTGTAACCAAACTGCGTGCCGACATGAAACTGGTGCCGCCTTATGTCAGTGCCACGCAGGTGGAATGCCCACAGGGCCAGACGTTGGAATGGTGGGAGCATGATCCGGAGAGCGGACAACAATGGTTTCGAGCACCAGCGGCGGCGGAATACTGTCCGCATCGCTGGAACGCCTTGCGTTGTCCTCGCTACTTTGGTTATGCGGTGGGGGAACACGAGACGTTGCTGGGATTGATTCCGTTGGCCAGCCGCGTGGCCGGACGATTTTTGCGGCAAGTTCGTCCGTGGATTGAACCGGCACAATCCTTTGAGAAAACCAACTGGGTTTGAGCCAGATGTTTTTCAACAGTCTGCGTCTGACCTGGCAAATGAGTTTGTGGGCCGACAGTGCCGTGTTGTTGCGCCCTCTGGCGTAGCTGAACACGCCGCAAAATTCGGTGTTGCTGGCCGGTCTTCAGCCACAGCAGTTAGAATTTGGTTTGTCGTCAGAAAATTGGCCGTAAGTGAAAAATCGCGTTTCCCCAATGAATCCACACTTTTGCATTTTGGCTTTCGGAACACCCTCTAATCTGCCCCCGTTTGACGGTAATGGGAATTTTGGCTTACTCATAAAAGAAAGCCATTTTTGTCTGGAATCTGTCTGGAATTAAGCTTATTCCCCACAGAAACTGCATAAAAATATGGTGGAGGCGGCGGGAGTTGAACCCGCGTCCCAAGCAGACCTGCCAACCGCGACTACATGCTTATTCCAAGTAATTTTTTCTGCTATGCGATGGCGCTTGGACTCGAGTCGCACTGCCTAGTCCGCATGATAAGATCTCGGCTGACAACGCGCGGTCTCCACTGTCAACCATGCCTGCTGTTGCGTTCTTCCACCGTAGCAGGTGTCCAGTGACGAACGTCGTGGCGCTTAGGCCGCGAGGGCTAGTTCTTCGTTAGCTTTTTGGTTTTGATGCGAATGATTTACGAGGCCAACGCATCGTCCTCGGCATGCCGCCTTTGGCGTGTTTACATGGTCGAAACCAGTGCGCCCCCATCAATCCGGCACTGGTATGATCGGCGAATTGACCCGCCCGGTCAAATACAGAAATCGCCCGCAGCAATCTTGCGAACTGCTCACGATTTCACGCGCAGCAGGGAATCGAGACAGCTTTTGGCCTCGCACCGCAACTGCTCGCGCTCTTCAACCGTCAGCCCGCGCGGATCGAACCGATGGCGGTAATGCAGGTGCAGCAGGTCTTGCAGCGGCATCCGCAAATCCACCAGGGCCGGCTCGGCCAGGCTCCGTTCCAGCCAGTCGGACAGCGGTTCGCCGGTCTGCCGGGGCACGCCCCGGTTGGCGAGTTTTCGTTCGAGCTGATAGAATTCCGAATCGAGGCCGGGCCAGACGACCGGTGCCTGCTTTTTGGCCTTGGCCTTCAGGGCGCGCAGTTTTCCCAGCCGGCGGAAGATGATGTGATACAGCAGCACGATCAGCACCGGGATGAACGCCCAGAAAATGTATTGTTGCAGATGAGCCTGGCCCCACCGGAACTTCGCAAACTGGAGGCCCAGCCACGAACGCACGTCGGCAAACCATTCTGCGGCGGCGGAGCGTTTGCTTTCAATGCCGACCCAGGACGGGGGCGTGGTGTCGAAATCCTTCCAGGTTTTGTCGGCGAAATCCCAGACGAGGCACCACGCGTGGGCGTCGCGTTCCCGCACGATGTAGCCGCTGCCGTGTGGCTCATGAACATAGTAGCCGACGGCGTAGCGCGCCGGAATGCCGAGTTCGCGCAGCAGCAGCACGGTGGCGCTGGCAAAATACTCGCAGTGGCCGCTGCGGCTGGTGAGGAGAAAGCGCGTGAGCGGCGTGGTGTTGGTGGTGGCCAGCTTGTCCTTCCCCTGCCAGATGCTGTAGGTGAACTTGGATAAGAAGAACCGTTCCACGGTCTGGAGTTTTTCAGCCTCGTCCGCACCGGCGGGAATCCTCATTTCCGCAATCACCGATTGCAGGGCGGGAACTTCCTCGGGCGGCACGCCGAGGTCATAGCGGTTGGTGGCCTCCAGATCGGGCGGCGCGTCAATGGTGGCCCCGCGGCCATACAGCGCGTCAAAAATTATCAGGCCGCTGCCGGCGGCGAGGATGGCGCCGTTTTTATTCTTCCGCAGGCTCATGTTGGCCGGGATGTGTTCCAGCCGGGCGCAGCCGCTGGGCAGCGGCAGCAGGCCTTCCGGCGCCTGCAGATCACGCGAGTAGCCGTTGAGATAACAGGTGATGTTGACGTCGGAGGAGACGCGTTTTCCGGGAATCAGCGAATAGGTGGTGTTGTCCGCATCCTGCCTGAGCAGTTCGAAGTCGTTGCGGGTGCCGCCGGAGAACCAGGCCATCCGCTGCGACTGATAATTCCGGTAGCTCGCCTCGCGCAGATACGTGGGCGCATCCCCGATCCGGTGCGGTTCCAGCCAGATGACAATTTTCGCGGATAATTTCAACTGCCCGATGCGTCCCATCCGGGTGGTGCTTTGCAGCGGATCGGTGCGCTGGCCGAAAAAGCGCGCCATCCATTGCGCATTGAAGTTCTGCAACGCGCGCTGCATCTGGTTGATGCCGACCATTTCGGCGAAGCCCATGACAAAAACCAGCGTCAGCACCGCCAGCCATGTCCCCAATCCAAACCGTGGCGAGCGGATGGACCACAGCGCCCACCCGATCAGCACGCACAGACCCCAGTAATACGTCAGCGTGCCCGTGTTCGCGTGGATGCCCGAGGCGAAAACGCAGATGATGAAATACGGGTAGGACACGTTCAGGTAATGCCCGGCGAATGCCTGATCGCCCTTGCGCCGGCGCCAGCGCAGCACCAGGGAAATGCCGGTGAGCGGCACGGACGGGCGCAGGTTGAAGTTTTGCGCCGCGATGAACGCGAACAGCGTCATCGGCAGCCAGCGCAGAAAACGGGTGGCCGCCGGCCCGCCCGAGCTCCCGGCGTTTTGCGCCGTTTCGCCGTGCAGCAGGCCACCCAGGCCGCCGCCCTCGCCGTTGGTGGTGAAAACGTAGGCTGCCGCCGCCACCGTGAGCAGCACGCACAGGCTCCAGATGCGGCTGAAATCCGCGTCGTCCAGCTCCCACCGAAACTGCGTGAAACGCGCCGCTTCCAGCAGCCCGCCCATGACCGCGCCGAGGACGAGAAAACCGGACAGCCAGCCCCAGAACAGCAACGCGGCCAGCAGCAGGTATGGCGGGGGTTTCATAAGGCGTGAGGCGTGAGGCGCGAAACGCAAATTTCAGCCATGCGGCATGAAGCATTCACGTTTCACGCCTCCCGTTTTACGTTGGTTGGAGCTGAATGGTTCATTGCAGCTTTCGCAGTCCTTCCTCGATTTTTCCCACCTCCAGGACATGCAAGGGCACCGGCGAATCCAGCGGCGATCCGGCGGCGCCGGGAACGGTTCCGCCGGGACGCACGATCATGAGCAGCAGCAGCGGCATGCCCAGCGCCTTGAGCTTGCCGATGAAATTCCGGCGCGCCTCGTCCCAGCGTTGCAGCACGCAGATGCAGCCGCTCACGCCGGCAACGTGGTTCAGCACCAGATGCTCCAACTGGCTGAACGGGGTGTCTGCGCAATTTTTCACCGACGCGAGAATTTCCAGCATCTGGTCGGCATGGGCGATGCCGCGTCCGGCGGTGAAACAATAGGAGCGGTTGCCCACGAAGAGCAGGTCGAGCAACGATTCCTGCGTCAAAATCGTGCAGGCGAACGACGCAGCCACCGACACCGCCTCCTCCAGCACTTCGCTGTTCGGCTCCTCGTCAAACGTATCGAGCACCAGCGCGTGCCGGACAAAAAATTCATCCTCGAATTCCTTCACGATGGGCTTGCCGGACTTGGCCCAACTGCGCCAGTGAATGTGCCGCAGCGGATCGCCGTGCCGGTAATCGCGGAGCGCCACGAATTCCTCGCTGCTGCCCACGTGCGCGGCCAGCGCCACGCCGCCCTTTTGATAGCGCATCGCCCCCGGCAGCGCGATGGATGGCAGCGGATAACGCCTCGGCAGAACCAGAACGGTCTGCGGCGCGACAATCCGCACGAACGAGCGGAACAAGCCCAGCGGATCAGGCCGCGCCACGGTCAGGCCGGTCAAATGCAGCACGCCGCGCCGGACGGGAAACAGCTCCATTTGCGCCTCGGCTTCGCCCCGGGCCGGCATCGGCGGAATGAGTCCCTCCTTCAGCCGGGCCTGGCGGAACGGATTTTGGCTGCGCTGCTGGGCCACGCGAAACGGACGCACGCGCCGGCCTTCCGCCAGTTCAAACGCCAGCCAGTCGTTGAATCCCGGCCGGGGATCGGCCAGGTTGTCCATCAGCGTCAGCCCGGCCTGGTTTTTTGCCGTCAGATTCTTCACCCGCACCCGGTAGTGAAGCGGCAGTCCGGCGGTGCCCACGCGCGGCAGCAGGCGCTCCACCGAAAATTTGGCGCGAAAGAAAAAGCTGCAGCCGAACGCGAACAGCACCATCGCCAGCAGCAGCGCAAACGACTGGTAGGTGACGGTGTTCTCGATGTCCACCCCCACTGCGGCGCAAACCATGCAGGCCGCCACTGCCGCCATGCCGGCGAAG
>JAJXXI010000313.1 GCA_021781185.1 bacterium | reverse complement strand
ATGCTCGGCGGGCACGCATTGGTTGAGGTTGATGACCGTCAGAAAGTCCGGCTGGGCTTGAGGTTTTCCACGCATGGGTTACAGACAAACTTCAACTTCGCTGGTTCAAACGTTTTTCAACAAACTGTTAGACTCGACAATTGGCATTGGCTTCCGGCCGCAAATTGCCGATATTCCCGCCACCAACGGGATGAAGGCAAAGCAAAATACAGCCATAGTCGGAAAGCTGGCCCCCTCCGCGCGGACCGTGCACGACAGCGGGGAACGGCTGCGCGCCATTCTCGAAACCGCCGTCGAGGGCATCATCACCATCAATGAGCGCGGCACCATCGAATCCTTCAATCCCGCGTCGGAAAAGATTTTTGGCTACCGCGCCGCCGAAGTCATCGGCAAAAACGTCAGCCTGCTGATGTCCACGCCGCATCGCGAACAACACGACGGCTATATCAAGAATTACCAGCACACCGGCCACGCTAAAATCATCGGCATCGGCCGCGAAACCTTTGCCCGCAAAAAGGACGGCACCCTGTTTCCGATAGATTTGTCGGTGAGCGAGGTGACGTTGAGCGACCGGCGGATTTTCACCGGGTTCGTCCGCGACATCACGGAACGCAAACGGCTCGAAAAGGAAATCCTTGAAATCAGCGAGCGCGAACAGCGCCGCATCGGCCAGGATTTGCATGACGGACTCTGCCAGCATCTCGCCGGCATTGAAATGCTGGCCCAAGTGCTGGCGCAAAAACTCGCCCGAAAATCCCCGGAGACCTCCGCGCGGGCCGCAGACATCGCCGCCGGCGTGCGCGGGGCCATCAGCCAGACGCGATTGCTGGCGCGCGGACTTTCGCCGGTCACGCTCGAATCGGAGGGACTGATGTCCGCATTGACGGAACTGGCGTTGAACACCGAGAAAATGTTCCGGGTGCGTTGCGAGTTTCGTTGTCCGGAAGTCGTGAAGTTCAATGACCACGCGGCGGCAACGCATTTGTTTCGCATCGCGCAAGAGGCGGTTTCCAACGCCATCAAGCATGGCCGGGCGAAGAGGATTGTCATTGAATTGCGGGAGGACGCAACCCATTTACGATTGCGGGTGGATGACCGCGGCGTCGGCTTCCCGGAGAATTTCTCCGGCGGCAACGGCATGGGCCTGCGGATCATGCAGACGCGCATCGGCATGGTCGGGGGCACCGTAACCATCGAGCGGCAACCCGCCGGCGGCACCAGCGTCATCCTTGCCGCACCCAAAAAAATTAAACATGCCTGCCAGAGCTAAAGCCCATCGCAAGCGCGTCCTGATCGTGGATGACCATCCGATGATGCGGACCGGCCTGGCGCAGTTGATTGACAACGAGCCGGACTTGCAGGTCGTGGCCGAGGCCGACACTGCCGGCCAAGCCCTCAATCTGCTTGCGAGTCAGAAATTTGACCTCGCGCTGCTGGACATTTCGCTGCCGGACAAAAACGGCCTGGAGTTGATCAAGGATTTTCAGTCGCTTCGGCCGGAAATGCCCATCCTAGTGGTTTCCATGCATGACGAGTTGATCTATGCCGAGCGCGTGCTGCGGGCCGGCGGGCGCGGCTATATCATGAAACAGGCGGGCGGACAAAATTTTCTGGCCGCCATCCGCCAGGTGCTCGGCGGCAAGATTTTTGTGAGCGAAAAAATGTCGGCGCGCATCATGGAAGTTTTTTCGGGCCGCCAATCGGATCATGGCGGCTCGCCGATAGGCAAGTTGAGCGACCGGGAATTTGAGGTCTTCCAACTGATCGGCCAGGGCACCGGCACACGCGACATCGCCGACCAACTCCACTTGAGCGTGAAAACCGTGGAGGTGCACCGCGCCAACATCAAAAAGAAGCTGGGCACCCGGACGGCCACAGCGCTGGTTCACTTCGCCATCCGCTGGTGGGATTCGCAAGGCCGAGTTTGAAGCCTGAATACGGACAAATGCAGCCTGTGAGCCGGACAATTTCCGGTGAACATTTAACAATCGCGGCGGAGTCGCCGGTCACCGGCCCTGTCATTTTCTTCGCAGTTGAATTGACTTAGCAATATGACAACCGTTTCCAATCCATCCGCCCAACTTGAATCGGCCCATGACATTCTCCGGCATGGCCGCCATCCGCTCGATCCGATTTTTTCACCCAAATCCGTCGCCGTCATCGGCGCGACGGAAAATCCCGGCAGCGTGGGACGAACCATCCTGGAAAATCTCGTCAAAGGCGGGTTCGCCGGGAAAATTTTCCCGGTCAATCCGAAGCGCGACACCGTGCTGGGCGTGAAGGCTTATCCCAGCATCACCGCCGTGCCGGAAAAACCCGACCTTGCCGTCATCATCACGCCGCCGGCGACGGTGCCCGGCATCGTAAAAGACTGCGGCGCGGCGGGCGTGAAAGGCGTCATTATTATTTCGGCCGGCTTCAAGGAGATCGGCCCGGTGGGCGTGGAACTCGAACGGCAGGTTTTGGAGGAGGCCACCAGGTCTGGCATCCGCATTGTCGGTCCGAACTGCCTGGGCGTGATGGTGCCGGGCAACAAACTCAACGCCACGTTTGCCGCCGACATGGCGCGGCCGGGCAGCGTCGGTTTCATCAGCCAGAGCGGCGCCCTCTGCACGGCGATTCTTGACTGGAGCTTGAAGGAAAATGTCGGCTTCAGCGCCTTCGTCTCGCTCGGTTCCATGCTGGATGTCGGCTGGGGCGATTTGATCAACCACCTCGGCGACGATCCGAACACCAAGAGCATCGTCATCTACATGGAATCCATCGGCGATGCGCGGTCGTTTCTTTCCGCCGCCCGCGAAGTCGCGCTGACCAAGCCGATCATCGTCATCAAACCCGGCCGCACCGAAGCCGCTGCCAAAGCCGCCGCCTCGCACACCGGTTCGCTCACCGGCAGCGATGAAGTGTTGCAGGCGGCTTTCCAGCGCGTCGGCGTGCTGCGCGTCGAGGCCATTTCCGAATTGTTTGACATGGCGGAGGTGCTCGGCAAACAGCCGCGCCCGAAAGGTCCGCGTTTGACCATCGTCACCAACGCCGGCGGCCCCAGCGTGATCGCCACCGACATGCTCATCGGCAGCGGGGCGCAGCTCGCCGACCTCGCGCCGGAAACGATGGCCGCGTTCAATGCCCTTCTCCCGCCAACCTGGAGCCACAACAATCCGGTGGACATCATCGGCGACGCCAAGCCGGAGCTTTACGCCAAGTCGCTGGAAATCGCGGCGAAGGACCCGAACACCGATGGCATCCTTGTCATCCTCACGCCGCAGGCCATGACCGACCCGACCGCGACCGCCGAGTGTTTGAAGCCCTACGCGCAGATTCCGCACAAGCCGGTGCTCGCGAGCTGGATGGGCGCGGACATCGTGGCGAAAGGCGAGGACATTCTCAACGCCGCGCAGATTCCGACCTTTAAGTATCCCGATCGCGCGGCCAAATCATTTTATTACATGTGGCGCTACAGCGAAAATCTGCGCCAGCTTTATGAAACTCCGGCGATGGCGCCGGAGGACGAGCGCGGCGAAATTGACCGCGAAAAGGCCGCCGCCATCATCACCCAAGTCCGCCAGTCCGGCCGCACGATTCTTACGGAACACGAATCCAAAAAACTGCTCGCGGCTTACGGCCTCCCGACGGTCGAGACGCACATCGCGACGACCGAAAGCGACGCGATCAAACAGGCCGCGCGGCTGGGCTTTCCGGTGGTGCTCAAGCTGCATTCCGAAACCATCACGCACAAGACGGATGTCGGCGGCATCCAACTGAACCTGCGCACCGCCTCCGCCGTCCGCCAGGCGTGGAAGGCGATTGAGACTTCCGTGACCAATAAAGTCGGCAAGGAACATTTTCTTGGCGTGACCGTCCAGCCGATGATCAAACTGGACGGCTACGAAATCATCGTCGGCAGCAGCATTGACCGGCAGTTCGGCCCGGTGCTTTTGTTTGGCGCCGGCGGCCAGCTCGTCGAGGTGTTCAAGGACCGCGCGCTTGGCCTGCCGCCCCTCAACGCCACGCTGGCCCGGCGCATGATGGAGCGGACCAGAATCTACACCGCGCTCAAAGGCGTGCGCGGCCGCAAGGCGGCCAATCTCGCCGCGCTGGAGCAGGTGCTGGTGCGTTTCAGCCAGCTTGTGGTCGAGCAGCCGTGGATTTCCGAAATTGACATCAACCCCCTGCTCGTCTCGGCCGAACGCATTTTTGCCCTCGATGGCCGCGTGGTGTTGCACGACTCCAAGACGCCAGAGGATAAATTGCCCAGGACCGCCATCCGGCCGTATCCAAATCAATACGTTTCGCCGTGGAAGATGAAAAACAAGGCGCCCACCGTCATCCGCCCGATCAAGCCGGAAGACGAGCCGCTGATGGTCAAATTCCACGAGACGCTGTCCGAGGAGAGCGTCTATAACCGCTATTTCTCCACGCTCAAACTCTCGCAACGCGTCGCGCACGAGCGGCTGACCCGGATTTGCTTCAATGATTATGACCGCGAAATCGCGCTCGTCGCGGAACTGAAAGTTGCCAAGGGCGAGGAGAAAAGAATCCTCGGCGTGGGCCGCCTGAGCAAACAGCACGCGCTGAACGCGGCGGAATTCGCGGTGCTTGTCAGCGACGCATGGCACGGTCAGGGTCTGGGCACGGAGCTGCTCCGTCGGCTCATCGAGATCGGTCGCGTGGAAAAACTTGCCCGCATCACCGGCCAGGTGCTCGCGGAGAACCACGCCATGCACCACATCTGCCGCAAGGTCGGCTTCCAGGTCGTCCACGACCCGGACAGCAACCTGTTCACCGCCAGTTACACCTATTGACCCGGCCGGGCCGGTGCGGGAAAACTTTTCAAACCGCCGCGCGTCCGCCACACTGACCGCAGTGATTGACACCCAAGAAAAACTGGCCGCTTTTCTGCCGGCCATGAAATCCGCCGCGTGGCTGGCGATTGACACCGAGGCCGACAGCCTGCACGCCTATCCCGAAAAGGTCTGTCTCATCCAGATCAGCACCGCCGCCGGCGACCGGCTCGTGGACCCGCTCGCGGGTTTTGACCTCAATCCGTTCCTCGACGCGCTGGCCGGGCGTGAATTGATTTTCCACGCCGCCGACTACGATTTGCGCCTGCTGCGCAAGCATCACGATTTCACCCCGACGGAAATCTTCGACACCATGCTGGCCGCGCGGTTGCTGGGTGAAAAACAATTCGGCCTCGGCGCGCTGGTGGAAAAATTTCTCGGCGTGAAACTCGACAAAGGCCCGCAGAAAGCCGACTGGGCCCAGCGTCCCCTCACGCCGCGCATGGAGCAATACGCCCGGAACGACACGCATTTTCTCAAGCCGCTGGAGGAAAAAATGCGCGCCGAACTCATCGCCAAAGGCCGGCTCGCGTGGCACCAGGAAAGTTGCGCGCGGCTTATCGCGGAGAGTTCCGTGCCGCCGGCCATTGATCCCGACGACGTGTGGCGCATCAAGGGCAGCACGTTTCTCGAACGACCCGCGCTCGCAGTCTTGCGCGAATTGTGGCACTGGCGCGAGGCGCAGGCCATCGCCGCCAGCCGGCCGCCGTTCTTTGTGCTCTCGCACGAGACAATGGTGGCCATTGCCATCGCGGTCAGCGAACAGCAGCCGTTCGAGCACCTGATTCCACCGCGCATGCATCCGCGCCGCCGCGAAACGCTGCTGGCCGCCATCCGTGCCGCGCAAGAAATTCCGCCCGCGCAGTTCCCGGAAAAAATCCGCCACCACTCGCAGCGGCCGACCGAGACGGAGTTCAAGCGCTTCCGCGAGTTGGAAAAAAACCGTGATCGGCACGCCCACGCATTGCAGATTGATCCGACGCTCATCGCGCCGAAACACGTCCTCGGCGACCTGGCGCGCGACTGGGATCGGCACGCGCCGGAGCTGATGAACTGGCAGCGAGATTTGTTGAGGTAAGCTTCAACCATCGAACGCACTGAAAACACGAAACGACCCGATAGTTTTCACTTTTCGTGTTGTGCGTGTTTATAGTGAGGCTCTTTCAAAACCCCGGTTGGTTGGGGTATATTTTTTATCATTGCATCGCCGCCAACTTACCCGCAGCCCTCAACCAGCGGCAGGTTTTGAAACTGGCTCGCTGGCGTCATTTATCTGACGCCGCACTCAGGATTCCCTCATCCGATACCAGCGTCCATTCGTTGTCTGGATTATACTCGCTCAGGGCTGGCGCGATCCGTCCCGTCTGCTCGCCAAAATCACGCTGATACACTTTGCCATCCTGATTGACCATAAAAGTCATGATGCCGGAATGACCCCAATTTTCAGGGTATGCCACCAGTGCGAACCCACCCGTCAGGCTGCCGTGACTCAGGTAATTCTTTTTTCCCCCGGGCGCGGCATCGCCTTGTCGCGTCAATATTTTGAAATAGTAACCGTGAAAGGCATGGGGACCCGGGCTTTTATGCGACCTATAACCCTCGGCATAGGCTTCCGCCACCAACGGTCCAAAGGGACTGGTCGCTTCATTGCCAGTGACTTTCCAATAGAGGCCATCCTTCATCCCAGGTGAACTTTTAAATTTCTGAGCGTATTGCGCCACTCCACCCGCTGCCAAGTTGAGTTGGGCATACTGCTGTTGAGCCGTCACATAAGCCCGGCAAACACCTATGGCACTAAGCTCATCCTTGCCGATGTGCCGGTTGATGATCTCCTCCTTGCCTGCCGCCGTGTCGAAATACCATTGCCCGCCTGTTCTCACCAGGGGTATGGGACAAGGCCAGTTGTTTGTGCCAACCTCCAGTGTGATTTTGTCATTCCCCTCATTCACCAGAGTATAGCCCTGCGCCATCTTGGTGGCAAACCTCTGCGCATTAATCGCGTCCTGCACCTTGTCCCCAGTGGACAACTCTATGAACACCGGGCCGAAGATTTTATCGAGCGCCGCTTTATTTTTGGATTCAGCAGCGGCTTGCAGTGCCTTGATGGCCGCATCCGGCGAGGCGAAAAGTTCCTCTGTAATGACTGAATTTGCCGCCGCTTCAAGTTTTGCGGATAAAATGACAAAGGATGCCGCAACAAGCACCAAGACTATAGGCCGGTCAAAACGAAGTAATGAGTGGGAACATTTCATAAGGTGGATTTCAAAAGATTGATTTGGGCCATCGCAATTCACAAATTCACAATATCACAATAGGGTTCAACGTTCACCTCCTGCCCCCACCACCGTGAAAACTCCCACCACCGTGAAAACTCCCGCCACCGTGAAAACTCCCGCCACCGTGAAAACCCCCGCCGCCATGAAAGCCGCCGCCGCCATGGAAACCGCCCCGACTTGCCGCACCGCGTGCACTAAAAGCCTGCACATTGTAAGCCGGATTATTATATACTCGACCCCCTCCAGCCCAACCTCCACCGTCGCCTCCGTGCCACTGGCCACGATCCCCACCTCCCCACCAGCCCCCGCCATCACCTCCCCACCAGCCTCCAACATCGTTCCCCCACCAACCCATGCCGTCGCCGTAGTATGCGCCATCGCCATAATACCCGCCATCGCCATAATACCCGCCATCGCCATAATACCCTCCGTCACCCACCCATCCGACACATCCCGCCAAGGTCAATGACAGCGAAATCCCGAGAACAAACGTCAAACCGCCTTTGATCCAGTCAACCCGACTGGGCAGGCTGTTCAAATGAATTGTTGCGTCGCTGAAGCGGTTAAAAATCGAACCGCCGGACGGCAACTTCAGTCGCTTTTTAATTTTCATGACTTTAGATTTTATTTTGCCACCATCTACCCTTTCGCCCTTTGGTTTGCGTTTGATTGATTGCTATAATAGCCACATTTTAAGCCTGTTGTCCAATTTTTTTGGTATCCTCCTCCGCAATGGACGCATCTCACTTTTTTGGTGGATTTAAGGTGAGGCTCTTTCAAAACCCCGGTTGGTTGGGGTATATTTTGATTTGTTTGAACGGAAAGGGACGCGGCGCGTCTGTCTTTCATGGCTGACCTGACGACGATTTTCCACCATCTGCAACGCCGGCTTTTTCCCGCGCTCACGGACGAACTCGGCCCGTTGAGCGCTCTGGATCAGCAGTTCTGCGAGGTCATTTCGCTCACCGATCTGGGCCGTTTCACCCGCCGCTATGAAGGGTGCGGCAACCCGCCGGAACAAACCCGCGCCGCGGTATTGTGTGTGGATGAAAAAAGCCAGGTGCAGGCGCTGGAGCGCAGCCAGCCCGTGTTGCCGATGCGTCCCGGCCAGGCCGAGAGCGCGCACGCATGACTACTACCGGCACGGCACCACCTCGCTCTTTGCGGCCTTGGACATCGCCACGGGCGAAGTCATTGGCCAGTGCCAATCACGGCATCGCCAGCAGGAGTTCATCCGCTTCCTCGACCGGATTGAAAACGCCGTGCCGGCGGAGCTGGCGGTGCACCTGGTGCTGGACAACTACGCCACGCACAAAACCCCGAAGGTCGCCGCCTGGTTCAAGAAACACCCGCGCTACCATCTCCACTTTACGCCCACCAGCAGCTCCTGGCTCAACCAGGTGGAACGCTGGTTTGCCAAGATCACCGAGCAGCGCATCGGGCGCGGGGTCTTCAAAAGTGTGGATGCACTGATCACGGCCATTGACGATTATATTGCCAACCATAATCGTTCCCCCCAAACCCTGCATCTGGACCGCCACGGCAGAACTCATTCTCGACCGCGTTGGCTCACATTGTCAGCGAACTAATCGCTCACCACACTAGCAGGCCGTTGAAAAACGGGTGATTTTTCAGCGCCACGATTTTTCATGGGTGATTTTTTCAAAATTCAGTGTGCGAACCGTGGTAACGGCTGTCCCCACCGCAGCCGCCAGTCGGCGGTTGG
>JAJXXI010000235.1 GCA_021781185.1 bacterium | reverse complement strand
AGCCGGCCGATCTGCGGCGGCCCGGCAATGAAGCGGCGAATCTCGCCAGCCAGTTTTTCGCTGGCAAATTCATCCGCGTCCAGCACCAGCATCCAGTCGCCCGTGGCCTGGGCGAGCGCAAAATTCCGCGCGGCGGCAAAGTCGTTAACCCATTTGAAGTGCGACACCTTCGCGCCGTATTCGGTGGCGATTTTTACGGTATTGTCGGTTGAGCCGGTGTCGGTGATGATGATCTCATCCGCGATCGCCTGCACGCTCCGCAGGCAGCGCGCCAGGCAGCGCGCCTCGTTTTTGACGATCATCACCAGCGATAATTTGGTCTGCGGCCCGTTCATGTTGGATGCCGGCTCAGGTGGAAACCAAATCCGGGCGCAAACTTCGGACGGCAGTTCCCGAATTCCCCGCTCCGGATGAAGCCGGAGCGGATTCATCTTCGGATGTCGCAAGAGTCAAATGCAACGGAATCCGCAGCGGCAGCGCCAGCGGCCGCATCCACAGCTCCGGATTTGCCGGCGAGGAAATAAATCCTGACCGGCGATAAAATTCCCGGCAGACCAGATTAGCCTCCGTATGCCGCAATTGCCCTAGCATAGTGAAAGCTTTTTGGCCGGCGAGCCGCGCCGCCAGCCAGGCCAGAAAGGCGTCTTCAATGCCTAATCCGAGCGCACGACAGCTCATCACAAAATGTTCAACGCAATTCTCGCGCACCCACGCCGCGCCAATGAGTCCGTATTGAGTGAAACGGTCCTCGGCCTGAACCACGTGCAACTGCCGGCCGGCGGCGAACTGTTGATGGCATTGTTCCAGCGTATAACGCACGCCGGTGGTGTTGAACTGATTGGTTTTATTCAGCAATTCCAGCGCGCGGCTCATCTGCAAATTGCGGGTGTCCCCAAGCACGGAAATGGACACGCGCAATTGCAGCGTCTGGAGAAACTCCGTCGGCGAAAGCTGCTGCCGGACGGACTCCCGCTGCAACTGCGCCTGAACCATTTCCGTTTTGCGGCCGGATTCCGCAGTGAGCTTCACCTGCTGGGTTTCCGGCGCCCACAGCAAAACGCGTTTCAAATAATAAAGCTCGCTGCCCAACACCCGCACACCCGGCAAGCCTGCCTGGATCGCGGCGCGCTCCACGGGATTGTCATCAATCATCACCGCATTCTGCGGCCGCAGATTTACTTCCCGGAGAATCTCGGCCAGGTTTTTCGCCTTGCTGCGGAAATTGATTTTGAGCACGGCAAAATCCGACAGGGCAATCTGGCCTTGCACAATGTCCTTCCACTTGGACCGGATGAACTGTTCGTCGTTTTTGCTGAGGATGGCCAGCAGAATGCCGCGCTGTTTCAACAGCAACAGCGTCTCCATGAAACCCATCGGCCAGCCTTCCATGGCTCCCAACGTGCCCTCCGCCGCCACGCCGCGCCACAAGGTGTCGTCCAGATCCACCGCCACCAGCTTGACCGTGTCTTGTTGCAGGATTGTGCGATGCATCGCAAATATCTCGTGCAGCAGCGCCTCGAAAAATTCCAGCCAGCGCGCGGAATAATGCTGCTGCATCGGGGCCGGCGGCTCGATCCGGTTCAAGTCGAGATCGTGATCGCCATCGCTCAGCGTCGTGCCGTGCGTGAACGACCAGACCATGTCGTCCTGGCACGCCTTTTTGCCGATGCTGCTGGAAACCTGGTCAATGTCCACGAAATGCGCGTTTTCGAGCCGGGCCACTTCCCCCGCGAGAAACATGTTCAATCGCTCCATGAAGTGCAAAAGGTTGCGGACATCGTAGCGCGCCCGGAACCGGCCGAGCGGATTCTGCTGCGGCACCATGAAGCCCAAAACGAATGTCAGCAGTTTGCGTTCAACGTTGAGTTTGACGACATTCGCCAGGTAGCGGGCCAGGTGTTCCTGGGTCTGGCGCAAAAACTCTTCATGCCGCGCCGTGTCATCCGGCAGTTGAAAATAGGCATTGCCCAAAATGGAACGCAGCGGGATGTGGATGATTTGAAAATCATACCGCGCCGCTTGAGCCGGCGGGATGGCCGGAAACTCATCGAAATTATTCAGCAGAATAAAATCCCCCGTGAAAGCGGGATTGATCATCGCCGCAATGTCGGTAAACGGTTGCGCGAGACAGCCGCCCACCACGAGAAAATGCCGCGGCGCGTCGGGCGTCACCTGCAAGTCCACCGGCGTCCGGTAGCGGGAGCCGTTGTGCCGCGCGAAGCAGGCGGGATCAACCGCCTTCAACTTGGCAACTGGCGGATTCGCCGGGTGAGAATGAGGTGTGGTCATGGGGCGGTCGGGTTCCGGTCAGCAATAAACCGTTAAATTTTGAGCCAGCGGCTGAACGCGGTGGTAATTCAGAATTTTTTCAATGCAGGTGGCATTGAGTGTTTGCCCCTCCGGCACCAGCAACATGCCGCTCGGGGTGTCAATGCCGCAGGCCAGCACCATGCCGGGGCGGAGGTCGAACAGGGAAATCTGCCGCTCGCGCCGCGGCACGGCGGCAATGGTTTGCGCGTGTAGAAAAATCCGCACCGCTTCCGGCTCGAAAGCCGTTCCGGACCCGGCCTTGATGCGTTCGAGGACGATGCTCTCTTTCGCCAAGTCCGACGCAAACGCGACCGGCACGGCCAGCAGCCGCGCCAGCCAGGGAATGTTCTCGCCCTTGATCTGGTCGGGATATCCCAGCCCGTCAATACGTTCATGGTGGGAACGAATGATCAGGCCCACCCGGTCGAAGTTGCTAACATAGGTGGCCAGTTCCTGGCCCAAAATCGGGTGCTGCTCGATCATCCGGCGCTCGGGTTCAGCCAAGGAGCCCGGATGCTCCTGCCACCGGCGAATGATCTGGCGCGGAATGCCCACCAAACCGATGTCATGAAGCAGCGCGGCACTTTCCAGAATCCGCTGCTCATCCGCCGTCAATGCGGCGAGCCGCCCGATGGCGCGGCACAGCCCCGTCACCCGGCGGGCCTGGCTGCCGAGCGACGGATAAAACGTCTGCATGGTGTGGACGCACAGTTCGAGCGAACGGACCAGGTTTGTCTCCAGCGTGCCGTTGAGCTCCGCCAGTTGCCGGTTTTGCTGCGCGGTCACCTGCAACTGCTGCTCCAGCGAGCGGTTGAGTTCCACCAACTGGCTGTTCATGGACTCGGTGGCGGCCTGCAAGTGCGAATTCTGCAAAATGAGCAGATGACGTTGGACGCCGTTCTCCACGGCGGCGATGAACTCCTCGTGCAACCACGGCTTGATGATGAAGCGAAAAATTTCCCCCTTGTTGATCGCCGCAACGACCGTGTCGAGGTTCAACACCCCGGTCACGAGAATGCGCGTGGCATGCGGCTGAAGCTGGCGGGCATGGGCGAGCAGTTCGAGTCCGGTGAGCCCGGGCATCAACTGGTCGGAAATAATGACGGAAAAATTCCGCCGTTTCAGTTCCGCCAGCGCATCAACCGGGGATTCACAGGCAACGGCCTCGTAACCTGCGTGCTGCAGCAACTGGCTGAGCGCGGCCAGAAACACCGGCTCGTCATCCACCACCAGCACCGGGCTGACTTGGCGGACGTTGTGTTCCGGTGAATTCATGCGCCTTCTCCCGCGGGAAATTCACGCGGCGCGCGCCGTGGAGGTGGCGAAACCGTAGGACCGCTGCAACCGCTTGAGATTATGGCCGGCATCCCCCAACTGGACCAGCCGTTCCCGGCCGCCCTGCACCGCTTCATCAAGCAGCCGTTGATTTTGGCGGGCGATGGTTATGAGTTCATTGACCGGCCCCCGGAAATTTTTCTCTTTTTCCGAACAATCACGGCCATCGCGAGCCCACTCCTCGCGGGCTGCACGGGTAAGCCTCACGGCCTCGCGTTGGAAACTTTCCACTGCCCGATGACAATCCGCGTGAAAGCTCCAATTGTGCGTCTGGATGGCCCGGGTTTGCGCGCGAGCGAGCCGCAGCCATTCGCGATACATGCCCAGCAATTCGTTTTCAGCGCTCATGGGGCGACATCCCGGTTCGCGAATTGAAACCGTCCCCGAGCATCTCTGGCGGCATTCTTCCGGAATCCTCCTGCAACAGCATCGCATACCAGGCATCGCGAAGCTGCTTGAGCATGGGAAGGATCTCCTGAATGCCGGTGCGGGACTTCTTGAAATTGCTCTCGTTGATGCGCCGCCCGAAGTAATTGTAAAGATTGTGCAAGGTCTCGGCCAGACGCCCGCCCGCCTCCATGTCCAGCGAAAGGTTCAGTTCATTGACGATGGCGAGCGCCTGTTGCAGGTTGTTGTGAATCGTCGCATTTTTTTCGGCGAGTTCCGTGCATTCAAAACCCAGCAGCGCGCATTCGAGTGATTTCAACGCGCCGTCAAAGAGCATCAGGACCAGTTGTCCGGGCGGAGCGGTCTGGGCGGCAATCCGCCGGTAAGACTTGAACGGGTTGGGGGCTGATACGGTGCGCATGGCTGAAAATTCCGAACCGGCGCCTGGATTGGCACCGACTTCGGTCAAGGCGTTCATCGGAAGATTCCCGGACAACTTGAGCGTTTTTTTTAACGCGGCGGCAGCGTGGCCAGCAGGGCGGCCACTGAATAGCCGCCGAACCGGCTGGGCGAATGCATCATCTCCCAGGATTTTTCGCGGGAAAAATCGAACAGGGATGAACTTTTATCAAAATTTTTGGCCGCCCGGGCGACTACCGGTTGGCTGGCGTCAAACACTTCATCCGCCGCCCACAAAATCAGGCCGCTGCGCGCGTCCACAAGCTTCAGCCGCCAGCCAATGGCCATGGGCGCATAGGCGTGAAACACCGTCACCTCGCTAAACAACACGCCGTCGCAGCCGTATTCCCGGCGCAAAGACTTCAAGAAATCGGGCGGCAGGGTTTCCGTGCCTGTCCAAGCGGCGCGACCAGTGGCGGCGCGCAACTTCTCCCGGTCCACCGCCACCGTTTCAAACATCCGCGTTTTCGCCAGTTGAGCCCGCAGCACGGGTTCCAGCGTCTCACAACCCGCCGGCAGGTTGTCAGCCGTGGATCCACAGGCCAGCGGCAACACGGCCACACGCTGAAGATCGGATGATAGCCGTGCCGGATAGGCAAACACGTTGGCCGGCTTGAAATCCCGGCCCAGCCAGCCAGCTTGAACGGCAAGCGTCATCCCGCCCATCAGCACCACACAGAGAACCCGCTGCCGTAACCGGGAACTGCGAGTGGATGTGGCGGGAAAATTCATGCGTTATAGACTGCCGTTGGCGACCCCCTGTGACAGGTAGGTCAGTTCCTGGTTGGTCTGCGATTGCGCCGTTTCCATGGCCGTAAACTCGGCATTCCACTGCGCCGTGTCGTTGGCAATTTTGTTTTCCAAGTTGGAAATCTGCGTGCCGATATCCGTGCTCTGCTGCGTCAAATCCGCCGTGCGCGTGGGCAGCGTGCCATTCAGTCCGATGGTGGCGGTAACATAGTTGTTCATTTGCACCCCCATCCCGTTGGTGGCATCCGAAAAAAATGACGCCACGGCGCTCAGATTGTTGGTCAACAGGGAAGAGAGCGCGGACGGATTGCTGAAGGCAATGGTGTTGTCATGACCGTTGCTTTGAAATCCCAGATCGGACAACTGCTTTACCGCTCCGGATCCGCCGGACAGGTTTTCAAACGCCCCCATGATGGAACGCAGCTTGGAGGCGATATTATTGGTGATGGAGTCGCCGGTCAATGTTCCGGGAGTCACTGCGCCGTTAGCCCCAGTCGTCACGCTCTGCTGGCTGCTGATGTAACTTTGCAGGGAGTTGTAATCGGTAACGAATTTCTGGATGGCGTTGCTAATGGTGGTCGTGTCGGAGCTGACATTGACCGTGG
The DNA here is from genome assembly GCA_021781185.1 of bacterium. Taxonomy (GTDB): domain Bacteria; phylum Verrucomicrobiota; class Verrucomicrobiia; order Limisphaerales; family UBA11358; genus UBA11358. The sequence continues at coordinate 3,048 of JAJXXI010000235.1, read as the reverse complement.
TTGATCCGGTGCTCAAGGCGGTTACGGTCAAGCCGGTCACACCGGAACTGGCCGCACCAATCGTGTTGGACTGGCTGACGATCTGCTGGGAACCGCCGTTCAGCGTATAAATCAAATTATTACCACGGCTCAAGGTGCCGGTAGAAAGCCCGGTGGCGGCCAACAGATTGCCCGTGACGTCCTGCATCGAGATACCCACATCGCCGGTGTTTTTGTTCGTCAGGGTAAATTGATTTTTTATCGGATCATACGCGGCGGTGACGCCGGCGGCGGAGGCATTGATGTTGTTGACCACGTCCTGCAAGGTATAGGTGCTGGCGTTGTAATTGATGGTGACGCCATTGATGGTAAACGCGCCATTGCCGCTGCCGCCATCGGTAATGGCAGTCTTCAGATCCGCCGCATTCAGCGTGGAGGACAAACTGACATGCCCCAACGCGGCAGTGCTGGTGACCGTGCCCGTGCCATTGTTATAAAGCTGGGCGGACTGGAGAAAATTGCTGGTGTCCGTGGCGCTGCCAAGAACGATGGGGCTGCCGCCAGCGCTGGTCAGGGAAATCTCATCGGTTGACGCATTATAGCTGGCCGTCACCTGGTTGCTGGTGGCCGAAGCGATATTGTTGAAAACCGTCTGCAAGGAATCCGTCGTCGCGATCGTGACTTGCGCGCCGTTGACGGTGAACGTGCCCGCCGTGACCGGCGTGGCAAACCCAGCCCCGCCAACCGTGGTGTTGGCGGGATTGCCGTCCGGCACCAGCGGCTGACTCACACCGGCAACCCCGTTTACTTGAGACTGCGTCGCCATCTGGCTGATATTAAAAGCATAATTTCCAATGGGCGTGCCTGAACTCACGCCGGCCGAGGCCACCGAAGAGTTGGAACTGGCCGCCACCACGCTCCGGTAAAAACTGGGATCTTGCAGGGTTTGCGCATCCGTTTGCAGCGTGGTGAGGTCGCCCGTGATCGTGGAATAGGACGCGTTTTGCGCGGCGATGGCCGTCTGCTGCTTTTGCCACGCAATCTCGGGCGAGCGTTCGGCATTAGCCAGCTCGGTGATGATGGTGGACCAGTTCATGCCCGAGGCCAGCCCGGTGACCTGTAGGTTTGAACTGGAACTGTTGGTCGTGGAGGAGCTGCCTATGCTCGCCAATGTGCTCGTTGCCATATTCGTTACTCGTTATTGTTGTTCTCCGTCAAAAATCTTTCAACCTCCGCCGATGAACACCAGGCCCGGACGGCGACGATCGCCGTCCGAGCCGTTTAACGCTTAACGCTCAGACCTCTTTTAGCTCAGGAGCCGGAGGACTGAATTAGGCATCGCATTCGCCTGCGCCAGCATCGCGGTGCTGGACTGGACGAGAATGTTTTGCTTGGCGTAGTTGGTGCTCTCCGCCGCCACATTCACATCCGTGATCTGACTGGTGGCCGCCTGGAGGTTGTTGCTCAGCGTGGTGAGCTGATTGTTGTAATAAGCCAACGTCTCTTCGTTCGCACCGATGCTGGCACGATCCGACGCGAGTTGCTTGATGGCTGTTTCAGTGTCTGTGACCGCCGTCTTCGCGCCGGAAACAGTTGAGATATCACCGCCCGTTGCATTCGTGTAGGACGTGTTCGCCAAGTTGACACCGAGGTTGTTAAACGCGGTGCCTTCACTATCCACCGTCACGTTGAGGGCAACACCGTTAAACATGCTCACGCCGTTGAACGTTTGGTCCTTCACGCTATTAACGTAAGAACCGAGCGTGGAATACTCCTGCTGATACAACGCACGGTCGTCCGTCGTCTTGGTGACGTCCTGGGCCGAAATGGCCAGCTCGCTCATACGCGACAGCGCCGAGTTCACCTGTTGCAGGTAACCGTCCTGCGTCTGGTTGAACGAGATGGCGTTGTTCACGTTGGCTGAAGCCGCACCGATACGGGCGACTTGGGCGTTCAATTTCATTGAAACCGCCAGACCGGCGGCGTCATCCGCCGGCGAGGTGATTTTGGAACCGGATGACAAACGGGCCAGCGCAGCGCTGAGATTGGCGCTGTTCATGTTGAGCTGGCTCGCGGCGTTAAGTGCGGTAGTGTTTGTATTAATGACCATAACTGACTCCTTCCATGAGTCCCTCTTGCGAGGTGTAGATGTTTATTACGCGGCATCCCTGCCTCGGGGCGAACCTTGTAAAAGGGCGTCCACCCGGTTTATCCCCCGGCCGTTTGCGGTCGCCGTCACCGTTTGTCAGCAAGTCCCTATCAGTGAACCACACCGATATTTATGACCTGCCAGACAACTCCCTATCGGCGAATCCCGTTGGCACTTTAGCCAGGAATAAAAAAATCCGCTGGTGCGGCAAACTGATTCAACGAGACAAGCAGCGAAGCCCCTGCCCACATCTGGAAACAGGCCAAAACATCAGAAATCCAACGAAAACCGCGATTCACCGCTTTAAGAAAGCCTTCCCAGCAGCTTTAAAAAAAAAGGGGATTTCGCTTTAATTAACTTGTCATCAAGTTTTTATAAGCCCACCAACCAAACCCATCGCGCCGAGAAAGAAGGAGAGCATCAACAAAGAGTCCGGAACCTGGCAACCGATAACGGCGCGGCGTCCTAATTTGCTGCGAACCATTCAAACGCAATTCAATACGATTGATCAGCCTTCGAAAACATGTCGGAAAGCCATTATTGGCACCGAAAACAAAGCCGTTCCCGCATGGGAACGGCTTGGCCGCAGAATCGCGAAAACCGCCTCAAGCCGTCACGTTTAACCCACTGCCGTCGCTGTCACCGTCGCTGTCCGTTCCGGAACCGCCGGCAGACGATCCGGACCGTGAGTTTAAGCGCGTGGAAAGAGCCGAAGCAGCCGCAGCGGATTGTGTCGCGGAGGACTCGTAGCTTTGCGAGGCTCCCTGGGTGACACCTGATGCGTGATGCTGATGATGCCCTTTACGTCCGGCCTTGAGATCTGATTGGAGGCTGGTAAATGCTTTTTGCGCATCCGCCGTGCTGCCGGATTGGATGGCGCTGACGAGATTTTGATAGTCAGTATTGGCCTGGCTGTTTTT
>JAJXXI010000098.1 GCA_021781185.1 bacterium | reverse complement strand
GTTCGTTTCGCGCAAGGAGCAGGCAGAAACCGAGATCCAGGATTCGCAGGCGAAGATCGAGAGCTTGCGGCACGAACGCGGGCAGGTGAGCGCGCAGACCGCCGAGTTGGTTGGCCAGAAGAATTCGCAGGAAACCGAGATTGGCGAACGCGACGAGACGCTGCGTTCGCAGCGCAGCCGCCTCACGGAGCTGCAGAACCGGCGCGGCGGGCTGGACGTGGAACTGGCGCAGAAAAACATGGGCGTCCAGAACCTGCGCGAGAAGGTGCAGCAGAAGTATCATCTGAATCTCGAAGACATCCGCAGCGAGTGCATCACCATCACCTACGCTGACGAAGGTCCGGCTAAAGTCGAGACGCTCACGCCCGAACAAATGGCGGAAGCCGGCGTGGCCACGGACTGGCACGCCGTTGGCCGGCAGGTTGAGGCGCTCCAGCAAAAGCTCGACGAAATGGGACCGGTCAATCTCGTGGCCATCGAGGAATACGAGGAAACCGAGCAGCGCCACCAATTCCTTTCGCAGCAATACGAAGATCTGGTCAACGCCAAAACGGAATTGCTGGAAATCATCAGCCGCATCAACACCCAGACGCGGCAGATGTTCGTGGAGACGTTCGAGAAGATCCGCGATAATTTTCGCGCGATGTTCGTGGACGTCTTCGGCGGCGGCAAGGCGGACTTGATTTTGTCAGACGATAACGACGTGCTGGAAAGCGGCATTGACATCGTCGCCCGCCCGCCCGGCAAACAGTTGCAGAGCATTTCACTGCTGTCCGGCGGCGAGCAGACAATGGTGGCCGTGTCGCTGCTGTTCTCGATTTATCAGGTGAAACCCAGCCCGTTCTGCGTGCTGGACGAATTGGACGCGCCGCTGGACGAATCCAACGTGATTCGTTTCGTAAAGATTTTGCAGCGGTTCCTCGCGCACTCGCAGTTCGTCATCATCACGCACAATAAGCGCACCATCGCCATGGCCGACGTGCTTTACGGCGTGACGATGCAGGAACACGGCGTGAGCAAGATCGTCAGCGTGAAATTCCACAAGGCGGATGAACTGCCGGTGCAAACGGACGCCGTGACGGCCTGACAGGCAGGGCAGCACCGCCCCGCCAGCTTTCACCACGAATAATGCACCGTGTAGGTCACGGTTTTTTCCTCGTCCGGTTTTACGGGAATGCGGAATTCGATGGTTTGCGAGTCCTTTTTGACGTAGCTGTCAGAACTGGCGGTGATTTTCCAGTTACTCCAGCGGTAAAGATGCTCGACGACGCGGATCTCCACCGGTTCGGTCTTCTTGCGATTGCGCAGAGTAATCTCAAAAGATTCATCCATCTGCTTGTCCGCCGTGTCCACATGGAAGTTGGTTTGTTTGCGCTCGCCGACAAGGTCGAATGCGTTGCCGGTGGTCACCCGAACGGTTTCATTTCGCGGCGTGTGGTCAATGGTGTTCTCACCCACGAACTGTAACTGACCGTCATCGTCGCGGCGATAGAACCGCAGCTTGCCCGCCGGCAGGGCGATCCCGAGATGATTGGTTTCCGCGTTCTTGAATTCGCGCTGAACGAGCACATTTTTGTTGTCGGTCTGACCCCAGCCTTGATTGACGTTCAACCCGTAGAAACGATAACCGATGGCTCCGTCATAAACATAAATCGTCGGCGCATAGACTTTTTCGGCGTGAACAAACTCCACCTGTTTCGTCTCGCGATCATGCAACGTCGTCGGGCGGGCGATGGAATAGAGGTGAAATTCGTCAAAGGCTTTTTCAGAAACAGCGGGAGCCGCCTCGGCATTATCCATCAACATTCCCAAGGCGGCGCGGGCATACATGGGCCGGTTCTGCGAGCGAATTTTATTCACGTCGCCGGCCATCAATTTGATTTTGGCGTTCTCAAACGTCTTGCCGCTGTTGTTGTTCATCGTGATCCAGCCGACGAGATCCACCAGGTCGCCCTTTTCCGGAGAGACGAGATTATAGCTGGCGCTCCAATTCAGGCCTTCCGTGATGTAGCCGACCTCGGCGTCGAATCTGCCGGGCTTGTCGGATTGTAACACCCAGTTGAAAGCCGGTTTGAGAATCGTGTCGTTGCCGAGATCGGGAAAGAGCGGTTGGCCGGGAAGGGAGAATTGCAGTTTGCCATTCACCTCAATGATGGGCTGCTGATTGCCACCGCCGCCCGGAACATAGCCGCTGCGGATGATTTTGCCGGAGATGAGTTCAGGCACCTGCGTGTTGTCCTTGAGACGCATCCGCTCAAAATCAATCGTCTTGCCCTCGAACAGCGAGAGCAGCAATCCCTGCGAAACGGGGTCGTTGCGGTAATTTTGCTCGAGGATTTGCAGGGAATGTTTCCCCGCCGGATCGCGCAGAATCACGGAATCCGGCTCCACCTGGGCCGTGGCACCGGTATAAACCACGGCGTTCGGCCCGGCTTTCAGGTCGAGTGGCACGGTGTCGCGCACGACGGCAAAGTTCTGGTTGTAGATGGTGAGCGCGGGTTCGGCACTGGCGGCAAGCGCCAGGGAACCGGTCAATGCAAGGGCGTTCAGGAGGGTTTTCATGGGGAAAGGATATTTGATGCTTTCAATTTATAACACATCCGACCGGACAAAGTTGTCAGGCAACTGTAAAATCCGGGAAACATTTCATCAACCCGGCTTCGACAGCGGCATGATCGGCCTCGAACCCAAAATGAGGCGAGGCCATGGCAAAGCCCCTCCCGCCACGGGCTTGGCCGCTTCAGCTTAATTTCACGGAAAAGATTTCCGACGAAATCACGCCTTCGGAAACACGCGTCACGCCGCCGGTCATGCGAATGGCGAAATCATCCCCGATCTCAATCTTGATCAATCCGCCAGGGCAATGCACGGTCACGCTCCGGTCCACCAGACCGAGCTTGTGGGCCACCGCCGCCGAGGCGCTGCTGCTGCTGCCGCTGGCCAGCGTGTAGCCCGCGCCGCGCTCCCAGATCTCGATCTGAATGTTGGCGCGGTCGAGCACCTTCAGAAACTGCACGTTCGTCTTGCGCGGAAAATTTGGATGCACTTCCAGCAGCGGGCCGAATTCGTGAGCAAGCTTGGCGCTAATTTCCGGCAGCGGCAGGATGCAGTGCGGATTGCCAATGGTCGCCGCGCAAAAAGTGAATTCGCGTCCGCCCACGGTGATCTTCTCGTTGAGGACTTCGCGCTTTGCACCGGCGACCGGAATGGCTTCGCTGTCAAAACTAACTTTGCCCATCTCGACGCGCGCCATTTTGCCGCCGTCAAAAACCGTCGAGCGCACGATGCCGCCGTCGGTCTGGAGCGCAAACTCGTCATTGCCCACAAATTTTGTGTCCCAGAGGTAGCGGGAAAAAATGCGGACACCGTTGCCGCTTTTCTCGGCGATGCTGCCGTCGGGATTGTAAATCTTCAGCGCGCATTTCGCGGTCGTGGAAGGGAGCGGTCCGAGCAAAATGCCGTCCGAGCCGACGCCGAAATTCCGGTGGCAGATGATCTTGACCTGTTCTGTCGTGAGCGGCGCAGGCAAATCTTTCGGGTTGATGACGATGTAGTCGTTGCCGAGCGCGTGGTATTTCGTGAAAGCAAAATTCATCGCGGGAGGATAGCGGCAAAGCCCGTTTGTGTAAATCAAACGACACCTCACGGCCGCTTTTACTGCGTCAATTGCCCGAACCCACCGCGGATTTTAAATCGCGGAAACCAGCGGCGACCAGCTTTCCGCGCAGGCCGGAGACAATTTTATTTATCAGCCCCGGCCCTTCATAGACCAGACCGGTGTAAACTTGCACGAGCGAAGCGCCGGCGGCGATCTTTTCCCACGCGTCGGCGGCGCTGAAAATGCCGCCGACACCGATGATGGGCACCTGGCCGTTCGTCTGGCGGTAAAGATGCCGGGTGATTTCCGTGCTGCGGGCGCGCAGCGGCCGGCCGCTCAAGCCGCCGGTTTCCGCGTAAATCTTTTGCAAGGCGGCGTCATTCGTCGGCGGCCGGGAAATGGTGGTGTTTGTCGCCACAATGCCGGCAATGTTTCGCGGCGCGACCAGAGCGAGGATTTCATCCAGCGCCTCGAAGGTCAGATCGGGTGCGACTTTCACGAGGATCGGTTTCCCCGTGGAATTCTCCGATTGCAGCGCTGCGAAAATCTCATCGAGCGCCGCCTTGTCCTGCAACTGGCGCAGGTTGGGCGTGTTCGGCGAACTGACGTTGACGACGAAGAAATCCGCGAGGTCGCGCAACACGCGGAAGGAATTCCGGTAGTCCTCGGCGGCGGTTTCCAGCGGCGTGATTTTGGATTTGCCAAGGTTGATGCCGACGGGATGCGCGGGCCAGCGACCCGATTCTTTCCAACCGGCCAGCTTCTGCGCCACGGCCTCCGCGCCGGAATTGTTGAACCCCATGCGGTTGATGACCGCCTCATCGGGAATTGCGCGGAACATGCGCGGCGGTGGGTTGCCGGGCTGCGCATGCCATGTCACGCCGCCCAGTTCGGTGAAGCCAAAACCGAGCGCCGCCCAGCCGGGGACGGCGGCGGCGTGCTTGTCCATGCCGGCCGCAAGGCCGACCGGGTTCGGAAATCTCAGGCCGAAGGCTTCAATCGGAAGTTCCGGCGCTCCGTAGATCGCGTTCACCAGTCCGCAGGCCAACGCGCTGCGGCTGACCCGGGCCAGACTTTTGACGGCCTGGTTGTGGGCCCGCTCGGAATCCTGCCGGAAGAGCCAGGGACGAATGATTTTTTTATGCAGCCAGCCCATGTGAATTATCTGGTTGCTCGACGGGTGCCGTCGGCGGCTCGGGCAAGGGTGCTTAGGGTGGCGGTTGGCTCGAACATTCACGCAAGGCTAATGGCTGCCTTCCCCGGACGAAAGAATTTTCCAATTGCGCCGCACTCAGCGGTTGTTCCAAGCCATCCGGCAACGGGCGAATGCAACCGACCCGGCTCGCTCGACCGGAAGATTGTGAGTTTCAACTTTGAACCCTCGCCCTGAATTGTTACGTTGCGCTCATGGCAAGAAAGTCGGGCTACGAGTCCAGTCCCAAGAACGGTTTCAACGACGTCATCGGCATTGCGCTGCTGGCGCTGGCGCTGCTGCTGCTGGTGTCGCAACTCTCGTTTGACCGCTATGATTTGTCCTCCGTCCGCGTCCCGCCAAACAAGGAAGTCCACAACTGGATCGGGGTCATTGGTGCCTATCTCGCCTGGTTCACCTTCGAGCCGCTGGGCATTGCCGCCTATCTGCTGCCGTGGATTTCCGCCTTGTTTGGCCTGGCTTACCTGCTGGATGTGCTCACCTACCTGCGTGAGCGGCTGCGCTGGTGCCTCCTCTGGACGGTTCTGCTCTTTGTGTCGCTCACCGGCCTGCTCCATCTGCTCAACCACGTCGGCTGGATTTCCGATTTGCGCACGACGATTTACGCGCCGTTTGCCGGCGGCTGGCTGGGTTATCTCACCTACGGCCGCCTGGCCCGCTACGATTATGGTTTCGTGCTTCTCGGCAACCTCGGGGCCACGATCGTTTATGCCTCGCTGGGCCTGATCAGCCTGCTGTTTCTGACCAACTTCCAACTCGGCGACTGGATCCGCGCCTTGTGGCGAACGGAACCGGCCGCGCTGCCCGGCGAATTCAAATCCGCCGAGGAAATCGGCCTGGAAAAAAGGGCTCGCGAACTGGAAAAACAAAAACGGCTGCTTGAACAGGAAGTCGAAAAAACTTCCAGCGGTCTCGGCGCGGATCTGCAGCCGGTGCCCGAACCCACCGTCCGCGACCTCAGCGTGCCCCAGGCCAAAGGACCGCGCCTCCGCAAGACGACCTTGCCGCCGGAACCGCCCAAGGAAACCGCTCCCGCATCCGAACCGATGGAGGTCGGCGAGGTGATTCGCGCCGAGGAAATCCCGACCGCAACCACGGAAGATATTCTCGGCCGCAAGCCAGAAACCAGCAATTCTCCAGCCGGAAGCACCGGGCCAAAATCGGCCGCCGAAACCGATGCGCCTCCAGCCAATCCGCCGGAAAAACCGGAGATGGAAATCAAAATCTCCGGAATCGGGCCGGCCAGACCAAAGCCCAGACGGCCCAAGCCGATGACCGTCGCCTCGGTGCCGATGATCGGCAATTACCAGTTGCCGCCGATGGATTTCCTCCAGCATGCGGACATGACCCTCAAGCCCACCGAGTCTAAGGAGGAATTGATGGCCAACGCACGGCTCATGCAGCAGACGCTCGCGCAGTTCGACATCGAAGTTTCGCTCGGCGACATCACCAAAGGCCCGACCATCACCCGTTACGAACTGCATCCCGCGCCGGGCGTGAAGCTGGAAAAAATCACCGCGCTCTCCAACAACATCGCCGCCGCACTCAAGGCCGAGCGCATCCACATCCTCGCGCCGGTGCCGGGGAAATCCTCCGTGGGCATCGAGGTGCCAAATCTCATCAAGACGAAGGTCATCATGCGCGACTTGTTCGAGTCCGACGAATGGCGCAACAGCAAGGCGCGCATTCCCATCGCACTCGGCAAGGACGTTTACGGGCACCCTATCGTCGCCGACCTCGCGGAAATGCCGCACATGCTCATCGCCGGCAGCACCGGCTCCGGCAAATCCGTCTGCATCAATTCCATCATCGCCTCGCTGCTCTACCGCTTTTCGCCCGACCAGCTCCGGTTCGTGATGATTGACCCGAAGGTGGTCGAGTTGCAGCAATACAACGCCCTGCCCCACCTCGTCGTGCCTGTGGTCACCGACCCGAAGAAGGTTCTGCTCGCGCTGCGCTGGGTGGTCAACGAGATGGAAAAGCGCTACAAGATTTTCGCCCGTGTCGGCGTCCGCAACATCAAATCCTTCAATGAACGGCCGAAGAACAAGCCGCTGCCGGAACAGGAAATGGAACTGCCACTCGCGGCCAAGCGGGAAAAAGTCGAGGCGGGCGCGGATGGCTTCGCCGTCGAGGTGGACGAGGAAATCATCGTGCCGCGCGAGGAAGACATCATCATCCCGGAAAAGCTCTCCTACATTGTCGTCATCATTGACGAACTGGCGGACCTCATGCTGGTGGCGCCGGCGGACGTGGAAATGGCCATCGCGCGTATCACCCAAATGGCGCGGGCGGCGGGCATCCACTGCATCGTCGCCACCCAGCGGCCAAGCGTGGACGTCATCACCGGCGTCATCAAGGCGAACATCCCGGCGCGCATCGCGTTCCAGGTGGCCAGTCGCGTGGACTCGCGCACGATTCTGGATGCGATGGGCGCGGACAAATTGCTCGGCAAGGGCGACATGCTGTTCCTGCCGCCCGGTTCACCCAAGCTGAACCGCGCCCAAGGTGCGCTCATCACCGACAAGGAGCTGGAAGACATCGTGAACTTCATCGCCAAGCAGGGCAAACCCAGCTACGAAATGGAGATTCACCAGCAACTGTCCAAACCCGATGCCAACACGGACATTGAGAGCGGCATTGACGAGGACGAGGAACTCATCCAGCAGTGCATCGAAGTCATCCGCAGCGAACAGAAGGCCAGCGTCTCGTTGATGCAGCGCCGGCTGCGCCTCGGCTACACCCGCGCCGCCCGCATCATGGACGAACTCGAAGGCCGCGGCATCGTCGGCCCCAGCAAAGGTGCCGAGCCGCGCGACATCCTCATTGACCTCGACGGCGAAGGCCACGACGGTGGTGGGCAAAGTGCGGTATAAAACGTTTCAACTGCATATCCTGCGGATGAGCACGGATGAAAATCATCTGCGTGAATTGCATTCAGCAGCGGTTAAACCTTTAGACTGACGCCTTTTGCCGGCCAACCGGGCCGACAGCTCCGCATGAAACAATTTCTGACAACACTCCCACGCAACCTTATCGGTTGAGTTCAAACACATAAACATAAAGCGGCAGTTGATAGCGCCTGAACAGCGCGTCCCACGCTCTCGCTTCTCCGGCCCGAGCCTACGCCACGGGCAATTGTTCGATGTCGGCGACTTTCGGCATGTTCATCAAGCGGAATGCGCAAGGCGAGCAAAGGTTCAATCGGGAGGCAAAATAATTCCAAGATTGCCAAGGTGGAATTAAAACCGCTAAATAAAGGGGAATGTCAACTGTTGCCGAACAACTCCGCACCGCTCGCGAGGCCAAAAAACTCACGGTCGAGCAGGTCGCCGAGGCGACAAAAATCCGCACCGACTACATCCGTGCGCTGGAGGAGGGAAATTTCAATGTTTTTTCCGCGCCGATTTACATCCGGGGCTCGGTGAAAAATTACGGAGCCATGCTCAAGCTGGACACCTCCGCCCTGCTCGCCGCGCTGGCCGGGGAACTGGACCGCACGGAAAAATACAGCGAACCGCCGCCGCTGGTGGAATCGGAAAACACCGTCGTGGACCAGATCACCCTGATGCTGGCAAAGATCAACTGGAAGATGGGCTTCGCCGGGCTGGCCGTGGCGGCCATGCTGGTGGTGCTGGTGGTCTCCATCTGGGCTTGGCGGCATCATCAGAAGATCACCCCCCTCAAGAATCTTCCACCCGCCGTCTATCAGCCCGCCAACAACGGCGACACCCTGCCGCTGCCGAAACGCTGATTGATCAAACCGCAGATGGACCCGGATATACGCAGACGAGGTCTTGAAAAATGCCGGTCGCAAGAAAAATTTGGCCTGTCCAGTTGATCACGAATCGAAACAGCGAACCTTGACCTTGGCGCAAGTCTGCATCCGTCTGCGGTTCACATGTCGTCGAGGTAAATCCGCCGGTTGCGCCAGAGATAGATCAATCCCGAGGTCAGCGTTAGAATCACGGTCACCCACAGCATGATTTCCGCGAAGATCGGGATCCAGCCGACCACCAGGTTTTTCAAGGCGTCCGGCCATTCCTCGCACGCGTCCACGATCAGCAGTGCAATGATGCAGATGATCTGGGAGATGGTCTTGTGCTTGCC
>JAJXXI010000173.1 GCA_021781185.1 bacterium | reverse complement strand
ATTCTGCTCGGGCACTTCGTCGTGCTTGCCCTCGAGAATTTCCTTGAACGCGCGGACGGTTTCGGCCACCGGCACCTGCTTGCCTTCGCGGCCGGTGAACACCTGCGCCACCGTGAACGGCTGGCTCAGGAAACGTTGAATCTTGCGGGCGCGGAACACGGTGGTCTTGTCCTCGGGCGAAAGCTCGTCCATGCCCAAGATCGCAATGATGTCCTGCAAATCTTTGTAGCGCTGGAGCACCTTCTGCACGCCACGCGCGACCTCGTAATGTTCCTGGCCGACGATTTCCGGCGTGAGCGCACGGGAGTTCGAGGCCAGCGGATCCACGGCGGGGAAAATGCCGAGTTCCGCGATGGAACGCTCCAGCACGATGGTGGCGTCCAGGTGAGCGAACGTGGTCGCGGGCGCGGGGTCGGTCAAGTCGTCCGCCGGCACATACACGGCCTGGAACGAGGTGATGGAGCCTTTCTTCGTCGAAGTGATGCGTTCCTGCAAATCGCCCATTTCGGCGGCGAGCGTCGGCTGATAACCGACGGCGCTCGGCGTGCGGCCGAGGAGCGCGGAGACTTCGGAACCGGCCTGCGAGAAACGGAAGATGTTGTCCACGAACAGGAGCACGTCTTGGTTCTTTTCATCGCGGAAATACTCGGTCACGGCGAGCGCGGACAGCGCCACACGAAGACGCGCGCCGGGCGGCTCGTTCATCTGGCCGTAAACCAGGCCGATCTTGGAACCTTCTTCGATGATGGGCAGGCCGTTTTCGCCGTGCAACGGATGGCCTTTGGCGTCTTTCTTCACCTTGATGACGCCGGCCTCGATCATTTCGTTGTAAAGATCGTTGCCCTCACGCGTGCGTTCGCCGACACCCGCGAACATCGAGATGCCGCCGTGCAGCTTCGCGATGTTGTTGATCAATTCCATGATGACGACGGTCTTGCCGACGCCGGCACCACCGAACGCCCCGACCTTGCCGCCCTTGAGGAATGGGCAGATCAGGTCAATGACCTTGATGCCGGTCGTGAGAATCTGCGGGCTGGTGGACTGATCCTCCAGCGAAGGTGCCGGCCGGTGAATGGGGCAAAACTTGTCGGCCTTCACGGGACCTTGTTCGTCCACGGCATCGCCGGTGACGTTGAACACGCGGCCCATGACGGCTTCGCCCACGGGCATGGAAATCGGCCCGCCGCTGTCGGTGACTTCATAGCCGCGCTTGAGACCTTCGGTGGTGCTCATGGCGACGGCGCGGACCCAGTTGTCGCCGAGGTGCTGCTGCACTTCGAGGGTCAGCTTGGTCTGGCCATGGCCGGGCATGTTGTATTCCAAGGTCAGCGCGTTGTAAATCGCGGGAAGCTGGCCGACGGGGAACTCAACATCCACAACCGGGCCGATGATTTGAACGATTTTGCCTTTGCTCATGTGCTTAAAATGTGATTGCTAAATGTTTCATCCAACCGCCATCTGCGCGGTGGTGATTTCCAACAGTTCCTTCGTGATGTTCGCCTGGCGCAGCTTGTTGTATTCCAGCGTCAGATCCTTGATGATCTGCTTGGCGTTGTCCGTCGCATTCTTCATGGCGACCATGCGCGCGCTCTGTTCGCTGGCCTTGGTTTCCAGCAGAATCTGGTGCATCTGAAAATTCAGGCTGTGCGGCAGCAGGTGGCCGAGCACCGTTTCTTCGTCCGGCTCAAAGTCGAAAACATCCGTGGCCATCGCGGCCGGAAGCTCCTGCGGCGGCGGATTGACGCCGACGGTGGCGGCAGAAAGCTTGCCGATCGGCAGGAATGGAATTGTCGCCGGCTGCTGTAGCAGCGTATTGACGAAGCGCGGAAACAGGATGCTCACCGCACCCACTTCGCCGCGCAAAAACAACTGCTGCGCAAATTTTGAAATCGCGCGGGCCTCGGCAAAATCCGGCGTGTCCTTATAGGTGAACTCCGCCGCCAGATTCCGCTTGGTGCGCGCAACGAACTGCGCCGCCTTTTTGCCGGCGGTGATGAACACCGTGTTTTCCTTGTCCATCTTCATGGCTTCACGGAACAGGTTGCTGTTCAACCCGCCGCACAGTCCACGATCCGAACTGACCAGAATCACCGCGCGTTTTGCCGCCGGGCGGGATTGCATCAGCGGATGATCGAAACCCACCGTGCGCTTCGCCGCCTCGGACATGATCTCGTTCAGCAACTGCGCGTAGGGCCGGCCGACGAGCGCGGCCTGCTGCGCCTTGCGCATCTTGGCCGCCGCCACCATCTGCATCGCCTTGGTGATCTGGGCGGTGTTCTTGACCGACTTGATTCGCCGGCGTATGTCGCGCGTGCTGGGCATGGAAATTTATCAGCGGTAGGTCTGCTTGAATTCCGCGACCGCCGTCTTCAACTCCGCCGCGATGGCGTCGCTGATGGCCTTTTCATTGCGGATCTTCAGGAGCAAATCGGCTTTGCGCGTCTGGAAGAAATCCACCAACTTGCCCTGGAAATCCTTCACCTTTTCCACGGCGACATCGTCAAAGAAATTGTTCTGCGCCGTCCACAAAACCAGCACCTGCACTTCGACGGCCAGCGGGTTGTATTGGTTCTGCTTGAAAATTTCGATGATGCGCTTGCCACGTTCGAGCAACGCCTGCGTCTTCGCATCGAGATCAGAACCGAACTGCGCGAACGCCGCGAGTTCGCGGAACTGCGCGAGATCGCCCTTGATGCGGCCGGCCACCTGCTTCATCGCCTTGATCTGCGCGGCGGAACCGACGCGGCTCACGGAGAGACCCACGGAAACGGCGGGACGGACACCCTGATAGAACAGGTCGGTTTCCAGATAAATCTGGCCGTCCGTGATGGAAATCACGTTCGTCGGAATGTAAGCCGAAACGTCGCCCGCCTGCGTCTCGATGATTGGCAGCGCGGTAAGCGAACCGTTGCCGTATTTTTCACCGACACGGGCGCTGCGTTCCAACAAACGGCTGTGGAGATAAAACACGTCGCCGGGATAGGCTTCACGACCGGACGGACGCTTCAGGATGAGCGAAACCTGGCGGTAGGCGACGGCGTGCTTGGAAAGATCATCGTAAATGATGAGCGCATCCATGCCGTTGTCCATGAACCATTCGCCAATCGCCGCGCCGGCAAACGGCGCGAGATATTGGTTCGAGGCGGAATCGGAGGCGGAAGCGACGACGACCACCGTGTAAGGCAGCGCGCCGGCTTCTTCGAGCACGCCGATGACGCGGGCAATGTTCGACTGCTTCTGGCCGATGGCCACGTAGATGTTGTAAATCGGACGGAAATCCTTTTCACCGGCGGCTTCAGCAGCCTTGTTGATGCGCGCCTGGTTGATCATCGTGTCCACGCCAATCGTGGTCTTGCCAGTGGAGCGGTCGCCGATGATCAATTCGCGCTGGCCGCGGCCAATCGGCACCATCGCGTCAATGGCCATGATGCCGGTTTGCACCGGCTGGCTGACGGAGCGGCGCCTGACGATGCCGGGGGCGATTTTTTCGACGGGATAAAAGGCGGTTTCCTTGACCGGTCCCTTGCCGTCCAGCGGCTCGCCGATGGTGTTGACCACGCGGCCCAACAAGCCTTTGCCGACCGGCACCTGGAGCAGTTTTCCGGTGGTGCGAACCTCGGAACCTTCCTTGAGCTTGGTGTAATCGCCAAGGATGATAGCCCCCACTTCGGTTTCCTCAAGGTTCAGCGCGAGACCGACAACTCCGTTCCCGAAGTCGAGCATCTCGTTGAGCATCGTGTCGGTGAGGCCTTCGATCTTGGCCACGCCGTCACCGATTTCGCGGATGACGCCGACGTTTTGTTTTGCCGTCGCAGTCTTTGCGCCTGCGATCTGGGCTTCGATTTCCTGCAACAAATTACTCATAGTGTCCGGTTAAAAACTTTGCTCCAAATTATCCAAACGCGTTTTCACGCTGCCGTCATAAAGGTCGCTGCCCACCTGAATCCGCAAACCGCCAATGAGCGCCGGGTTCTCCGTAAACGTATAATTAATGCCTTCGCCATAGATGCTTTTCAGACGATTCGTCACTTCAGCCTGAAGCTCAGCCGGCAGGGTCGTGGCACTCTCGATGCGCGCAGCGTGCAGCTCGATGTCCAGTTTCACCAAATGGTGCAGACGGGTAAGAATTTCGACGTAGCCGCGCGGCTTCTTATCCACGAGCAGCGCGACGGTCCGGCGGACGCGTTGTGCATCCAGCAAGCCGTTCGTCTGGCAACTGCGGAACAGTTGCCGGGCTTCACGTTGGGCCAGTTTGGAAATCTTCATTCCGATATTCTCCGGTTAAGACGCACTCCCCTGCATCCCGGCTGGGCCCGCAGGCCAGCCTCACCGATAACGGTTTATGCCGCAATTTGCCTCTCCGCCTCCACCGCGAGCCGTTTCTGGTCTTCGGCGGTGAGCACTTTCCCAGTCACGGTCGCCGTGGTTTGCACTACCAACCGGCCCACTTCACGCTTGAGTTCAGCCAGCATCCGGGCATGATCCCGCATGGCGGCCTCGCGGGCCTTGGCAATAATCTGCTCGGCGGCGGCAATCGCCTTCTGCGTCTCCGCCTCGCTCACGCGGGCGGCCGCAGCACGGGCGTCCTCGATCAACTTGGAAGCCTGGTCACCCGCCTCAGCTAGGACGCGTTTGCGTTCCAGCTCGGTCTCGGCGAGTTGCGCCTTGATCTTGTCGGAGTTGGCAACGCTGTCGGCGATCTTCTGGCGGCGGGACTCCAGCAGTTGGAACACCGGCTTGTAGGCGAACCGCCACAGCACGAACAGCACGATGGAGAAGTTGATCAACTGGGCGATCAACTTCGGCCACTGGATGCCAAGAGTCTCGAGCATAAAACGGTTGGGCTACTTGATGACGATCCAGGCGAGAATCGCCAACCCTTCGGCGAGCGCCATGCCGATCAACATCGTCGTGAAGATCTTGCCGAACGCGCCGGGGTTGCGGCCGATGGCCATGACACCGCCGGCGGCGGCAATGCCGATGCCGATGGCGGCACCACCAAAGGCCAGACCGATGTGAATATTACCTGTCAATTCTGCGAGCATAATGTGTTTTCGTTTTGGTTTTTTCAGTTTATCGCCGCCGTTCGCCTCAAGGTCTTCCGGCCGCAAAATCTAAAATCAATGGCCGTGTTCCTCGTCTGAATGGGTGCACATCGTGCCGACAAAGGCGACGGAAAGCATCGCAAACACAAACGCCTGCAAGACACAGACGACCGTTTCAAAAAAGTAAGCGGGCAGCGCCAGCAAAATAGCCATTAAAAACGACTTCTGCGTCATTGCCATCGTCAGCATGGTTTCGCCACCGAAGATGTTGCCATAAAGACGCAGCGCCAGCGCCACCGGACGAATGAACAAAATGGAGAAGGATTCCATCACGCCGATGAAAATGAAGAGCAACAGCAGCGGCACATACGCAAACTTGTTGGTGTCCACCTTCACGCCAAACGTATGTTTGATCAGGCCCCAGAAGCCATTGAAACGAACCGCCCAGTAGAGCCCCATTACAAAGAAAACACCCGCCATCGCCACGGTGAGATTGGCGTCGGTCGTTGGCGGCCGCAGGAATGGGCGCTCCACATGGAAAACCGCCATCGGCAAAGAGCTGCTCTTGTCCGCCACGCCGTAACCAATGCTGCCGACAAAGGGAAACAAGTCCGTCAAATTCGAGATGACAATGAAAATGAAAAACGTGGTTGCAAACGGAAAGACCCACTTGACCACCTTGGGCTCCAGCACATTCCCCATCAAGCCCTCCCACCCTTCGATCAACGCCTCCATCACGTTCTGGCCGCGTTTCGGAACTTCGGAAAGCCGCCCGGTGGTGAGACGCACCAAAACGATGATGAAGACAGCCACAATCCAAGTGCAAATCATCGAGTTGGTCACCGGCATCCATTTCAGGCCAAACAGATTGAACAGCGTCGGTGCCGCCATGGTCACCAGCGGTGCCGCAGACTCGCTTGAGACGTGTCCGGCCACGCCGGGTGCAGTCATCGTATCCGCCTGCAGGTTCATCAAGAACGCGGCGGCAAACAGAGCCATGACGCAAATAATTTTTCCGATACGGTTCACAAAAAATGATATTGAGCCACACGAATAACTTCTGAAAGAAAATCCGCGCGACAGAACCACGGAGCCTGCCTGATCGTGATTTTCTTCACAAGCCTTTTTTGGATTTTTTTTGACCGATCCCCTGCCCGATTTCCCCACCCGACGCCGACCAGTTTGCGCGCAACTCGGCCGGCAAATGGCCGCGCTCGCGCAGTGATCTCAAACTTAAGGAATCGTGCCGTTTGGCCAGCCGGCGGCCCGTTTCATCACACAGCAAAGCGCAGTGATAAAATCGCGGCACCGGCAGGCCCAGGGCGCGGAAAAGCAGAATCTGCCGCGCGGTGCTCACCAGCAGATCCGCGCCGCGCACCACTTCGGTGATTTGCATCGCCGCGTCGTCCGCCACGCAGGCCAACTGATACGCCGGCACGCCGTCATGCCGCCAAACGATGAAATCGCCAAAATCCCTGCCCGCGACAAATTCCTGCCGGCCCCAATTCCCATCCGTGAAGGCGATGGTCTCACCGTCTGGAACGCGAAAACGCCAGTGAAATTTTCGGTGCGCGATTTCCGGCAGATGATTTTGCCGGCAGGTTCCCGGATAGACCGGCTCTTCATCTTCCAGATGTGGCGCACGGATGGCCTGCTGAATGTCCCTGCGGGAACAGGTGCAGGGATAAACCAAGTTGCCCGCGCGCAATTTTTCCAGTGCCTCGCGGTAAAAACTCATCCGCTCGCTTTGGTTGTAAGGGGCAAAAGCGCCGCCGCAATCCGGGCCTTCGCTCCACGCAAAGCCAAACCAGCGCAGATCTTCGATCATCGCGTCCACAAACTCCATTTTGAAGCGCGTGGCATCAAGGTCTTCATTGCGCAGAATCAACTGACCGCCGTGTGCCCGGGCACGTTCCTGCGCCACCCAAAAGGTCCGCGCATGGCCCAGATGCAAATATCCCGTGGGCGAGGGCGCGAGCCGCCCGCGATACACGGGGGCGGACGGCGGGAAATGATCAACCGGGACAACTGCTGGATTCACGGCAGAAATAAACAACTCAGTCAACGGAGGAACAAGGTTTTCTTTTTTATCGTCATTCCCCATCGCCAAAAATGGCGGTGGACTTTCCCGGCCGGAAAATTTAACAATTACTTTATGAAGCTAATTAAACCACCAACACGCGTGCTGTCTGCGTCAGTTCATGCAATCCTTCTGGCCCTGCTCGCGGGTGCCACCCCGGCATTCGCACAAGCGGAAGCCAGCGCGCCGGTTCCGGTCCTCCAAATCAAGGCCGGTGAAGTGAAGGCGAAAGTCAGTCCGATGCTTTACGGACTGATGACGGAAGAAATCAATTATTCCTACGAGGGCGGCCTGTATGGCGAACTCATCCGCAACCGCTCGTTCAAGGCCAATCCCACCAACGCGGTTTATTGGACCCCGGTCGGCGGCGCGCTCATTTCGCTCGACCCGACGACACCATTGAACAACGCGCTGAACGTGAGTCTGAAAGCAGACGTGAGCCGGGCAACCAAAGCGTCCCCGGCAGGCATTGCCAACGCCGGTTTCTGGGGAATTCCCGTCCGGCCGAAGACGACTTATCACGCTTCGTTTTACGCCAAGGGCAGTCAATTTCGCGGGCCGCTCACTGTGACCATCCAAAGCGCCGACGGTAAAACGGTTTTTGCCAGCGCGGAGGTTCCCAACATTTCAGATCAATGGCGGAAATATGAAGTGACATTGACGACGGGCGACGTTGCGCCTTCCAAAGACAATCAACTGGTGATCTCCACGACCAAACCGGGAACATTTTGGAATCATCATGGCACAATTTGGTTCCAGCAGGTTTCGCTATTTCCGCCGACCTTCAACAACCGCCCCAACGGAAACCGCATTGATTTGATGCAGATGCTCGGGGCGATGGAGCCGAAATTCCTGCGGCTGCCCGGCGGAAATTATCTCGAAGGAAACACCATTGCCGAGCGGTTTGAATGGAAGAACACCATCGGCGACATTTCACACCGGCCCGGCCATGAAAGTCCGTGGGGCTACTGGTCCACGGATGGTTTCGGCCTGATGGAATACCTGGAATGGTGCGAAGACCTGCACATGGAACCGTTGCTGGCGGTGTATGCCGGCTACTCGCTGCGCCACGAATACGTCAAGCCCGGCCCCGATCTTGAACCCTACGTCCAGGATGCGCTGGATGAAATCGAGTATGTGACCGGCGACACCAACACGACTTGGGGTGCGCAGCGCGCCAAGGACGGCCATCCTGCACCGTTCCCGCTGCACTACGTGGAAGTGGGCAACGAAGACTGGTTCGACCGCTCCGGCAGCTACAACGGCCGCTTCGCGCAATTTTACGATGCCATCAAGGCAAAATATCCAGCGCTGGAAATCATCGCCACAGCCGGCGTGAAGAGCCGCGAACCGGATTTGATTGACGAACATTACTATCGTTCCGAGGAGGAAATGGAGGCGCAGTCGCACATGTATGACAACCGCAAACGCGGCGGCAAAACCAAGGTCTTCGTCGGCGAATGGGCCACCCGCGTCGGCTCGCCCACGCCGAACATGGCGGGGGCCCTCGGCGACGCCGCGTGGATGTGTTGCATGGAACGAAACTCCGACCTCGTGGTCCTGTCCAGCTACGCGCCGCTTTTCGTCAACGTCAGCGACCTCGGCCGCGGCGGCTCCATGCAATGGCGCAGCGACCTCATTGGCTACGATGCGCTCACCAGCTACGGTTCACCGTCTTATTACGCGCAGAAAATGTTCAGCACCCATCATGGCGATGAGATTCTGGCCACCGATTCAAAGGACATTCCCACCTACACCTGGCAGCCGCCCGCCCGCCGGCGCAACGGCGTCGAGCA
>JAJXXI010000399.1 GCA_021781185.1 bacterium | reverse complement strand
ATGATCAAAAGCCGCCGATTTCCCTGGCCGGAACCTGGAAATATCGAGCCAGCAACCCCCTCTCCAAATCCCAACCTGTGCCGATGAATCCGATGGGAAATCCCAATCTGGACTCTGTCCTCTACAATGGAATGATTGCCCCTTTGGAACGCTTTCCCATCAAGGGGGTGATATGGTATCAGGGCGAGAATGACAGCTACCGGGCCAGACAATATCGCACGCTGTTTCCGGCGCTTATCGCCGACTGGCGCGCGCACTGGCAAGAGGGGGATTTTCCATTCCTTTTTGTCCAAATCGCCCCGTTCCGCTTCAATACGCCAGAACTCCGGGAGGCTCAACTGCTCACCCTGAACAAATCACCCAACACGGCCATGGTCGTCATTACGGATGCCGGCGACGCGGATGTTATTCATCCTCCAAACAAGCAGGTCGTCGGCGAACGGCTGGCGCTGGCCGCACGTGCGCTGGCCTATGGCGAACCGGTTGAATACTCCGGTCCATTGTTTCATTCCCTGAAAATCAAAGGCCCTGAAGCCATTCTTTCCTTCACCCACGTCGGTAGTGGTCTCAAGTCCGGGGGTGGCCCGCTCAAGGGTTTTACCATCGCCGGCAAAAACATGAAATTTGTTTCCGCGCAGGCTGAAATTAGGGGAGACACGGTGGTTATGACCAGTGACCAGGTAACGCATCCCGTGGCCGTCCGTTACGGATGGAGTAATGTTCCTGACGTCAATTTGTATAATCGCGAGGGACTGCCGGCATCGCCATTTCGCACTGATGGTCCGAATTAAGACGGGATATCCAAAAATGTCCGCCAATTCCCATGAATTTTCCCCGCTGCACACCAGAAATTACGCGTTTATTTGCCCGGCGCTTATGGCTGGTGGGAATTGTCACCTTTCGCCCTGAATAGTAGCATGATTCAACCATGATCAGTCCGCGACCCATTTTGAAGCGCACATGGGTGTTGTTGCTCCTCATCAGTTTTGGCATGGGCCGATGTTGTTTTCTTCTGCAAGCCGGTGAATATGGCGTGAAGGTTTGGGGCGTGGACGAAGGGCTGGCGCAAAGTTCGGTGACATCCATTGCCCAGACGCCGGACGGTTTTCTCTGGATTGGCACGTTTCTCTCCGGCGTATCCCGTTTTGACGGGGTGAAATTCGTCAATTACGACTCAGCCAACACGCCAGCCCTGACCAGCCCCGGCGTGCGGCGCCTGCTGGTGGATACCGAGGGCAATCTTTGGTTGAACGACCAGGCGAATCAATTGTTTCTCCGACAAAACAACACGTTTATCAAGGTCGGTGAAAACATGAAAATTTACAATCTCGTCAGCAGCCGAAAGGGGCGTATCACCTTTGCAACTCAGACGGGCGAGTTGATCATGGGGTTGCGAAAAAAGGCTGGCGGCTGGCTTTGGGAGCGGCATCAGCCAGCCAATGTCAACTACACAGTAAAATATATGGAGGATGCTGACGGCCTGATTTGGTTTCAACTGGCCGATGGATCCATTGGTCGTTTTATCAAAGGGCATTTTGATCGGATGAATTCCCCTCCCGGCATTGATCATCAAAAAATTCTCTTTCTGGGCAACGACGCGTCGGGAAGAATTTGGGTTGGCACCGACATGCAACTGGCGTGCTGGCAAAACGGCATTTTCACCAACATGAACCCCGGCGGGGCGACGACAACATTTGGTGTGGATGAGATTGTTTCCGCTGAAGCCGGGAGCGGGCTCTGGGTAGAAAGTGCCGGCCGGCTCTACCTTTATAACAACGGGCACTGGTCAAAACCCGTGTCGGGTTGGAATGCCCGGCAAACACCCTGGTCCCACTCCCGAAGCTATCGGGCGGATCATTTGGGTGGCTTGTGGATTTCGCTGGATGACGGCGGCCTGGTCCACATTTCTAAGGATGGCCAAATGGCCCATATCACGAGTCAGGACGGCTTGCCGGGAGAAACCTTGCAGGTGTTTTTTGCCGACCAAGAAGGCAATTTTTGGGGCGGCTACCATTACGGCGGGCTGGTATTGCTAAGAAAAAGAACATTTCAAACCTTCAAGCGCACCCAGGAACACAAGGATTTGATTGTCACCTCCCTGGCGGAAGATTGTTTCAACGCCATTTGGATGGGCATGTCCAGCGGTTCGTTATTGCGCTGGCAGGATGGGGAGCTGACCAATTATTCGCTGGTGGCCTCCGGTTTTAATTGTCGTGATGTTGTGACCGCCGCCGCGCCCGACGGTCGCATTTGGCTGGGCACCACGGGTGCCGGCCTGCTGGTTTTTGACAAACGAGGTTTCCATAGGATAAATATATCCGCAGGGACCACCCGCGAAATTCGTCGAATGTTGGTTACCCGGAATGGGGATCTGTTATTCGCGAGCGCCGCAGGTTTGAATTTCTGGGACGGGCAAAATCTTTCCCGCATCTTCAATTCTCCGACCGCCGAAAGCCATGTCCTCTCCATTGCCCAGGACAGCCGGGGTTGGATCTGGTTCGGCACGGCTGACGGCGTCTTGCGATGCTGGCGGGACGGACAGATCACCGCGTATCGCCCCCAGGATGGGGTGCCTCCGGCGCGCTTTTGGGCGTTGTTCCCGGACGCCGACGACACCATCTGGATCGGCACGATGGGGCAAGGGTTGCTGCGTTTCAAGAATGGCGATTTCACCCGATTCACCACCGCAAATGGACTGGCCAGTGATTCCATTTCCCAAATCATCGCCGATGGCCGGGGCAATTTGTGGCTCGGTTCACAAGCCGGGATCATGCGTGTTCCAGCATACACATTGGTCAGATCCAAACCGGCTCCGCCGTCGGTTCCCTGCCGGTTATTTGGGCGCAGCGACGGCTTGCCGACGTCAGTCATGACTCTGGAGTTCCAACCAACTTGCCTCAAGTCCCACAATGGCGACCTTTGGTTTGCTTCGCCCCAAGGAGCGACCTGGGTTAATCCCAAAGACATCCGCCCAGCCCAGCCGCCACCACCGATCCTCATTGAGCGGGTGCTGGCCGACAACCGGGTGTGTGCCTTTCTATCCAAAAAGAGCACCGATCAGATACAAGCAATCGAACTGGATCCCGACGTGAAAACTTTGGAAGTAATTTTCACATCTCCAACCTTCGCCGATCCCGAGCTGACCCGTTTTAAATACCGCCTGAATCCCAAAGATGAGTGGACTGATCTGGATTCCAAGCGGAACGTAATTTTCAACAGTCTGGCGGCCGGCACCTATGAGTTTCAAGTCACGGCCGTGAACTGCGACGGCTTGACCAGCGTGCAACCCGCAGAATTCCGGCTCATTGTTCCGCCGCACTTCTGGCAGCGGGGTTCAATTCGATTTGCCACCGTGTTGGGACTCGTGCTGCTTGCGGCCTATATCACCCGTCGTATTACCCACCAAAAAATGCGGCGCAGACTGGAGATTGCCCGCCAAAAACAGCAGATTGAACAGGAGCGTGCCCGGATTGCCCAAGATTTGCATGACGATCTTGGGGCCGGCTTGACTGAAATCAGCATGGCCAGCGACCTGATTGAAAATCCTGATCTGGCCACACACGAATCCCGGCAATACACCCGTGAAATTGGCCTGCGCGCCCGGCAATTGGTGCAGCGCATGGATGAAATCGTATGGGCGGTGAATCCACGCAATGATTCAGCGGCTTCGCTTTCGAGTTATGCCTGCGAATACGCCCAAACTTTTCTCCTGCCGCTTAACCTGGATTGTGTGGTTGAGGTGGCACCGGATCTGCCCAACCTTACCCTCAACGCCGATCAGCGCTATAATTTCTTTCTCGCCTTTAAGGAAGTCGTCAACAATGTGGCCCGCCACGCGGAGGCGACGCATCTGAAGCTTTCCATTCAAATTGAGAATGGCTGGCTGACCTTTTTGATTGAGGACAACGGAAAGGGCTTTGAGTTAAACCGCAATCGTTCCGGGTCGGACGGCCTGCGCAATATCCGAGACCGACTGACCCGTTTGAGGGGAGAATGTGAAATCAGCACCCAACCGGGTATAGGCACGCGCGTTCGCCTGCGTTTGCCGCTCACCGAGTGCAAGCAACGCTAATTCCTTTGTGGTATTGTGAGGCCCATGCAACGAGGCAAAAATAAGCGTATGACGCTAGCAACCTTGGAAAAGGAAAAACCGCCGTCCTCCACCCTGGCGCCGGCAAATAATGCCAAACAGGTCAGGTGCGTGGGCGTGGTGGAGGATGACACCGGCCTCCGCCGCAATCTCGTTCGGATCATCACCGCCGCTCCTGGCTTGCGATGCATCGGCTCCTGGCCGGATGGGGCTTCGGCTTTGAACGCGTTGCCGGATCTCAAGCCGGACGTGGTGCTCATGGACATCAATTTGCCCGGCATGTCCGGCGTCGAATGCACCGCGCGGCTCAAGCTGGTTTGCCCCGAAACGCAGGTGATCATCGTCACCGTTTACAACGATTCGGAAAACATCTTCAACGCGCTTAAAGTTGGAGCCTGCGGCTATCTTTTGAAACGCACTTCCTCGGCGGGAATTGTGGAAGCTATTACTGAGGTGCTGAACGGCGGCGCGCCGATGAGCGGCGAAATCGCCCGCAAACTCGTTGGCGCCTTCCAGACTGCCCCCGCCAAATCCGCCACCGGCTCGGAACTCAGCCCGCGCGAACGGGAAATTCTGAGGCTGATGGCGCAAGGTTCCACCGACAAGAAAATCGCGGCGGATCTGAACCTCAGCTATCACACGGTCAAAGTCCATGCCCGAAGCATTTACGAGAAACTGCACATCCATTCCCGCGCGGAAGCCGTGATGAAATACGCCTCGGACGTCCGGTTATCAATTGGCGACAAAAATCCCGAATCTATGTGAGTTCAAGCGGATCGAGCTTGGTTGTGACGGAACCATGCCGCCATTTTCCTCCAGTGCCTAAAATTCAATGAAATCAAATCCTGTAACCGGTGCCTTTCCTTTCCTGAGCAGGCTGACCGTTCTTGCCTTTGGGCTGTTATTGCTGTGCCTGAACGCACGGTCGGAGCATGTGGAATTTCAAGGCTGCTATGCGAGGTGGACCACTGGAGAACTGGTCATTGGCAATGCCTTGATTGAAAGAAAATGGACGATTAAAAACGGCTTGTTGACGTCAACTTCATTTCTGGATCGCATTGGGAATTTCCAGTGGCTGCGTGCTCCGGGACGCCAGCCGGCTCCCTTTCCGGGAGGCCAGCCAACGGATGCCAATGCCAGGATCATCTTTCGCGCGGTTGCCGGAAAAGTAAGCCCCGTCTCCGCACCCTCACTCACAGTTGAAATGACGGTGACCAACACCGCCCACCCTTTCGCCTGCCGCTTCCGGATCTATCCCAAATCGCGCGGCGTGGAGATCGCGTTTGATTCGGATTCCATGCCAACGATGCGGAACGCTGCCGTGGCAGAAAAGAACGCGACCGGCATTGAAACCTTCGCCAACAATAAGACGAAACAATGGCTCAAACTCAGCGACAGTCTGGTGCTTGCCCCCCAACATTTGAGCTTCACCCAGGTGGAGCTTCAGGACCAGACCGACCACCGCAGTCAGTTGGTTTTTGAAAAGACCTGGTTGCCGGTTCAGGATGATATTCAAGTCGCCGGGAATGTTTTTTATCTGGAGGATGTGCTGACCGGACGCGGGCTGGTTTACCTCAAACTGGCACCGCTGCCGGAATCACGTCCGGTGAAGTCCGACTGGGATGTGGAATATTCCGCGATGGACCGGCGACTCAGCTTTGCCGGAGATGCTTATTGCTCCGTGGTTCTGGCATATTCCGGAGGGCGCGCCGGGCGCAGTGCCGCGCTGCAAACCTATCAACGCGAATTGCGCGCTTATGATCCACAACGCGATGGAATGTTTTTGAGTAATACTTGGGGCGACCGTTCACAGGACTCACGCATCAACGAAAATTTTCTGAACAAGGAGATCGCCGCCGGGGCCAAGCTTGGAGTGGATGTGATTCAGGTGGATGACGGCTGGCAGAGAGGCCGGTCTGCCAATTCCGCCTTTGGCAAAGGCGCCTGGGGGGGTTTTTACGCAATGGACACGAATTTTTGGCAGGTGAATCCTGAACGATTTCCCCACGGCCTGAAACCTCTGGTCGCAAGCGCGCACAAACACGGAATGAAATTCGGCCTCTGGTTCGCGCCTGATTCGCAAGGCGGGTTGACAAACTGGCTGCGCGACGCCGACCGGTTGCTGGCTTTGCACCGCAATCAACACATTGATTACTTCAAGATTGATGGCGTGATGATGGATAGCTGGCAGGCTGAAACCAACTTGAATCACTTTTACGACCGCGTCCTGCGGGCAACGGATGGCCAGGTGGTATTTGATGCGGACGTTACCGCCGGACACCGGACGGGTTACTTCGGGGCCGTAAATGTCGGGCCGATTTTTGTCGAGAACCGTTACACGGATTATGAAAATTACTGGCCGCACTCCACGCTAAGGAATCTTTGGCAGCTTGCACAATACGTTGATCCGCTCCGCCTCCGGATGGAATTCCTGAACAATGCGCGAAATGTGGAAAAATATGGCGGCGATCCTCTGGCTCCCGCTTGTTACACGCCCGACACGCTTTTCGCCACCGTCATGTTTTCAAATCCGCTCGGCTGGTTTGAGGATTCCAACCTGCCAGCAGATTACGTCAAGCGTGTCTCCAAGCTGGTCGCTATCTGGAAGAAGGAGCGCGAGGCGATTTTCACCGGGACGATCATTCCCATTGGCAGCGCGCCGGATGGCGTGAGCTGGACGGGATTTGTCTCCGTGAGTGAAAACCGCCGAAGTGCCCGCGTTTTACTTTTTCGCGAACTGAACAAGGATGCAACCTGGAAAACAAGATTGCCGTTGCTCTTATCGGATGATCAGCTCCGGGTGACTTTTCTGGCAGGGAACGGTTCAGCTAATATCAACGGCGGACAGCTCACAACCAGCATTACAAAACCGCTTGGTTATCTTTTTCTCCGCGTCGAAAGGAAAAGTGAATAAGTAGTGACCGACTTTGTCACTCGGGACAGTCTGTTCATGTTCGAGCAACCTTGCCTCATTCTTTACAGGCAAAGCGAACCAATAACGAGCGATGCAATGCAATGAAAACCAGGATCTCAGTTTGTTTGGCGGTATTTACGCTTGCTGCCAGCCTTGATGCCACCGAGTTTCAGGTGGCCACAAATGGCAGCGATTCCAATGCCGGGACGCTGGCTGCGCCGTTCCACACCATTCAGCATGCCGCTAAGATGGCGCAGCCTGGCGATGTCATCACGGTGCATGAAGGTGTATATCGAGAACGTATTGACCCACCGCGCGGCGGCACCTCGGACAGCAGGCGTATCACCTATCAGGCCGCACCGGGCGAGCGCGTGGTCATCACTGGCTCGGAACCCGTGAAAGGTTGGGTGCGGGTAACAAATGACGTCTGGCGAGTAATCATCCCGAATTCCTATTTCGGCAAGTTCAATCCTTACACCAACCGAATCCACGGCGACTGGTGCAGAAATCCTGGTGGCTATCATACCGGCGCCGTCTATCTCAACGGCAACTGGCTGGAGGAGACGACGAACCTTGACAATCTGCTTAATCCTAAAGCCGAACCTGTTCCTGAAAAGAACACGGGATATTTTTTGAATGTCGCATGGTTCGAGCTGGCGAAGACTGGGAAGATTTCAGCCACGCAATATGAAGTCCAGCAGGGTGTAAAGAACGCACCGTGTTCGGAGGGCGGCGAATGCATCGGCTGGATCAATAACGGCGATTGGGTGCGTTATGGCCGCGTTAATTTTGGTGTAGGCACGGAGAGTATCAAAATACGCGCGGCGTCCCTCACCGGCGGCGTAATTGAGATTCGCGAGGGATCGCCCACCGGACCTCTCCTCGGAACTTGCGCCGTGGCGGATACCGGCGGCTGGCAGACGTGGCAGACGTTCACAGCGAAAATCAGGCCGGTCAGCCGCCGTAACAAGTTGTGCATGGTTTTCCGTCCGCCGTTGGTGGCGGACAATAAAAGTTCCTCTTGGTTCGCAAAAGTTGATGCCAATAAAACGAGGATCTGGGCGCAGTTTCCGGGAACGAATCCAAACGTCGCCGACGTCGAAATCAACGTTCGCCAGACCGTGTTCACGCCGTCGCGGACCGGCATCAATTATCTCACCGTGCGGGGGTTTACAATGTGTGACGCAGCCGCGCCGTGGGCACCGCCGACTGCCGCGCAAATTGGCATTATCACGGCCTATTGGTGCAAGGGCTGGATCATTGAAAGCAACAACATTTGCTATTCGTCCTGCTGCGGCATCGCGCTTGGTAAATATGGCGACAAATGTGATAATCGCGCCGGTTCCGCCAAAGGGTATGTTGGCACGATCACTCGCGCGTTGACCAACGGCTGGAGCAAAGGAATGGTCGGTAGTCACATTGTCCGCGACAACGAGATTTCGCATTGCGAGCAAGCTGGGATCGTCGGCAGCTTGGGTTGCGCATTCAGCACCGTCACGGGCAACGAGATTCACGATATCCATATTCGCAATCTCTACGGAGGCGCGGAAATGGCAGGCATCAAGTTTCATGGTGCCATTGACGTGGTTATTCGCCACAATCATATTTATCGTTGCGGCAGTGTGGCCGGAATCTGGCTGGATTGGATGGCGCAAGGGTGCCAAGTGGTTGGAAATCTCATGCATGACAACAGCCAGGACATCTTCTTTGAAATGCAACATGGCCCGATCCTTGTCGCCAACAACCTGTTCTTGTCAAGCAGGGCCTTCGGCATAAATTCTCAAGGCATCGCTTTTGTGCACAATTTGATAGCCGGTTCGATTCGCAGTTTTCATGGCGACACTCGTGTCACCCCATTTCAAAGGGCGCATAGCACGGAAATTGCCGGCATGTATGCCTCTGTGAATGGTGACAGCGGTGATGATCGTTTCTACAACAACCTCTTCGCTCAACGAGGTGGG
>JAJXXI010000269.1 GCA_021781185.1 bacterium | reverse complement strand
GTCGGAAAAGGCAACGTCCATTTCCTGTGAGACACGCAGGCTCAATTTCTCAAAGTTCGCCGAACCCACACATGCCCAGCCGTCGTAGATGGCCGCTTTGACGTGCGTCATGCCGGGATAAAGATAGACCCGGATGCCTTGCTGGATCATTTCATTGGCCATCACCAGATTGCCGGTCTGCATGACGCCAACGTCGTTATCCGCCGGGAGAATGACCCGCACATCCACGCCGCGCTGCCTGGCCGCAATGAGTTCGCGGAGGATGGTGTCGTCGTTAAAATAGGCATTTTCAATGTAGATGTAACGTTTGGCCCGGCGAATGGCTGCCAGTTGCGCGTGGTAAATCTGTAATTTGCCGGTGGCGGTGCGCAATACGCGGATGTCAATGTCGTCAGGCTGGGTGTTCCGGCGCAGGTGTTCGCGGTCAAACAGCCCAGCCCAGGCATAGCCAAAATCTCCAAACGGACCCGAGAAAGCCCAGGCCTTGCGATAGTCCTTTTCCAACCGGCCCACCACCGGTCCGGTCAGGCCCACCATCAGGTCGTGCCACTGGTAGCGGTAAACCCAGCCGATGTTCATGCCCCCGACATACGCCTGACGGCGGTCAATGATGAAGCACTTCCGATGGTCCACGGCCAGCCAGGGATCGGTGCTGACGCGCACCTGCACATGCGAGCCGGTTTCAAGATAGGATTTAATGTCATCCGGCGGCCGGAAGCCGGGCGGAACGACTGAACTCGGAGAACCCTGGGCGAACAACGACCCGAGGTCATCCATCAGCACCCGCACGCGCACATGCCGGGAAGCGGAAACCTGCTTGAGCACGTCGGCCACTTTCACGGCAAAATTATCCTTGTCGAAAATGTAAACCATCACATCCACCTCGCTTTTGGCGTTTTCGATGGTCTGAATCAGCTCCGGGAAAAAATGTTTTCCATCAATGAAAAATTTCACCCGGCCCCGGTAACGCCTGGCCGAAACGACGGCGTCCAATTCCTTTTCCCAGGCGGCCAGATCCATGCCCGGTCCCTGATAGATCGGAGGCGGAGGCAGAGGATTGTTTAAATCGGTCGGCACGGCGTCCAGCACGGTCATGCCCGAACTGCCGAGATTCCACAGGCCGCGGCTGACCAGCGTGACCGGATTCTTGATGGCCGTGACAACGAAACTTCTTACCACCAGCGAATTCAAGGCGCGCAGGACAAACCAGCCCGGCACGGTTATTGGCGACACGGCATCGGATGGATAGCCCAGAAACACAATGAGTTTTTCGCGCAGATCAACCAGCACAAAGGCCGGATCCTTTCCCGTGATGAACAGAAACTGGCTTTGCCCGGGGTTTATTTCACCGGCCTCGGCGGCCAACAGCTTGATGGCTTCGCGCGAAAAATCCGCGTCGCTGAATGTGTGTTCCAACGTGATGTTTGACGGTTTCTGCAGGAACGGCACGACTTTGAGCACGCCTTGAGTATCGCGATAAAGCACCAGTTCCATTTGCTGATCGAGCAACAGGACGCCGCAGCCCGGTTTGTCGGGCGTCAGGCCGGCAAAGACCGACAACAGAAGCTGATTCCATTGCCGGGCGTCGCGGATGGCGAGTTGGTGTTCCGGACTGACTACCGATTTCCGCGCCGTGCGTTTCTCCTTGTCAAAGTCAAGCACCGCAAACTGACATTGATAATCGGTGTCGCCATTCTGTGGCGGCATCCAGGTGGCATGGGCAAAAGCGTCCCGCCCTTTGAGTGGGTAACGGATTTCGAGGGCATTGCCGGCGTGATAGGCAATCAGGTTGGTGATGCTGGCCGGAGGAATCTCCGCCAGATAACGGCTCCGCGAGCCGGGCGTGGCACAACCCGACAGCATCAGTGCCATCATCAGGCTCGTCACGCATCGGAGCAGGGCGGATTTCATTCTCACATTTTTCTTCAAAGTCGCAAATCAGTTGGCGCGTTCGCGTTCCAGTATAAAAGCGAAAAGCAATTCAGCACCAAATTTCTGCTGTTGCGTGATGTGTGAATGTCTGTGGCCACGCTGGATTCTCCTGTCTGAATCCCGCACCACGGCCAGCCGGTTTCCGTCCGGAAAAACGACAGCGGGTTTCCACCCGCTCGTCATCGGCCCCTTGCAACTTGGGCTTCCGTCCAAACGTGACGAGTGTTCCATGCCGTGGGCATGAATTTGCCTGGGTGGATGAAAGTGTGATCGGCCTTCTGACTTTCAGATTTGGCCTTTCAGCGACGCTGGATCCGATTTCGCCCATCCTCCGGTTGAGGAGTTGCCGCTTGACAGATGTAATCTTCGTGGTTACTTAAAGAACCACAATATGAGAACCAGTTGCCGCTTCGCCATGGCCGTCCACGTGCTGGCCGTGCTGGCCTACAAGGAGGGTGACCGGGTCACATCCGCATTCCTGGCGGCCAGCGTCAACACCAACCCGGTCGTCATCCGGCGGCTCCTGCTTTCGCTGCAGAAGTCCAGGTTGGTGGAGACCTGCAAGGGGGTTGGATCCGGTTCCCGGTTAAGCCGTTCACCCCGTCGCATCAATCTGGCTGAGATTTATCGGGCCGTTGAAGATACGGAATCATTCGCCACCCCGGCGCGAAAACCCAACGCCGCCTGTCCGGTTGGCCATTGCATCACTGAGACCCTCTTCCGCCTGTTTGCATCAGCCCAAAGTGCCATGGAAAAGGATCTGGCGAAGACGTCGCTGGCTGACGTGATGGATGCCGTCAAAGCCTCCGGCGTCTGCTCCGGGAAAAAAGCCGCTTGACGGTAAAATTTTTTATGCGAGTATGTAACCGTAGATGTTACATAAAAGCGGACCCGAAAACTTATGAATAAAAAGCAGATGAATATAATTCCAGGCCGAACCGGGGCCGGCCCCGTCTTTAAAAAGGCGTGCGTGACGTCCTGTCAGAAGATTCTGGCGCAGATAAGGGACGCCAAGGCTGCGATGCTTGACGAATCCTGCGGTGCGCTGGGAGTGCGAGAGCAAATGCTGCGGCTCGCCCTGAACGAGGCCGAGGCGCTGGCCTGGCAGACAGTTTTCCCGCATCTGATTTTCCCGACGCTTGCGGCGGAAAAGATTCAGGGAGTCGCCGCTTGGAATCAGCACCAGCGGTTGCTGGATGAGCGAGTTCCAGTATTTCCTTTCAAGAACTGAACATTAAATCAATCAACAGCCATCAACCCAAACAGAAAACAAACATGGGCATGAATGCAAAAATAGCTGACCGGTAAAGTTGCCGTCGCCTCGGACGATTCCTCGTGGATCACCGGGGAAACCTCGCTTGTTTCCGGCAGTCATCGCTGATGAGTCCGGGGAAAAATCTGTTTAAAATTAATCAAGGACTGAAATATGAAAACAACCGTAGAAATCACTGAAGCCAGTTTCGAGAGCGAAGTGCTGCAATCTCAACTTCCAGTTCTGGTGGATTTTTGGGCTGAATGGTGCGGACCCTGCAAAACGATCGCCCCGCTGCTGGACGAGATCGCTACTGAACAAGTCAATCGCGTGAAGGTCGCGAAGGTCAATGTGGACACCAGTCCGGCCTTGGCGGCGCGCTACGGCATCCAGTCCATCCCGACGCTGCTCTATTTCGCGGGCGGCGAAGTGCGGGATCAAACCGTCGGGGTCACCGGTAAGCGGGTGATTCTGGGCAAGCTGGAGAAATTGATGGTGCCGACGGCAGCCTGACATCGGTGGTGAGACCAGCGAAACCAAATTAAAATTTCAACCAACTTAAACGCAGCCCATGAAGATCATTTCTGAACAAAATCGTCGGGAGAATAAAACCAGATTCCGACCGGTGCGCGTGCGGTTGACGCCGGCGCGACGGTCGCGGCGGACTACCGCACCAGCGCGGGTGGCTTCCCTCGCCCTGCCAGTCCGAGCTTCTGGAATCGCAGATGCGGCACCGACGGAGTCATTCCGCAGCGACACATTGCAACTCTACCTGCGC
The DNA here is from genome assembly GCA_021781185.1 of bacterium. Lineage (GTDB taxonomy): Bacteria > Verrucomicrobiota > Verrucomicrobiia > Limisphaerales > UBA11358 > UBA11358. The sequence goes on along the minus strand of JAJXXI010000269.1, from coordinate 5,103 downwards.
GAAATCGGCCAGGTGAAGCTGCTGACGCCGGCGGAAGAAATCACGCTGGCCCGGCGAATCCGGCGCGGCGATAAAGCAGCGCGGGAAAAGATGATCACGGCCAATCTGCGGCTGGTGGTGAAAATGGCCCGCGACTACGAAGGACTGGGACTTCCTCTTTTGGACCTCATCAACGAAGGCAACATCGGCCTGATGAAGGCCGTGCAGCGATTCAAGCCAGGCAAAGGGGCGAAGCTGTCAAGCTATGCATCTTGGTGGATCAAACAGGCGATTCGGCGGGCGCTGTCAAACACTTCCAAAACCATCCGTCTGCCGGTTCACGTCGTGGACAAGATGTCGCAGATTCGGAAAGCCGAGGTGAAGTTGCGCGAAACGCTTGATCGCGAGCCGACCGACGAGGAGGTGGCGGACGATTTGGGGCTGGACGCCCGCCGCATCCGGCGCTACCGGGAGGCATCGAGGGCTCCCGTGTCACTAGATTCGCCCATCGGGCTGGATGATGCCACGACCGTCTCGGAACATGTGGCCGACACCAATGCGATCGCCCCGTTTGACCAGTTATTGACGCACAACGACCACGAGCTGGTGCAGGAAGTCCTGGCCACGCTGGACGCGCGGGAGAGCCGCATTTTGGCAATGCGTTTCGGACTGGATGACAGCCGGCCAAAGACCTTGGAAGAAGTGGGGGCCCGGCTGGGAGTGACGCGCGAGCGCATTCGACAGATTCAGGAGGAGGCTTTGCAAAAGATGCGCCTGAAGATGGAAAAACGCGACCAGCCGTCCGTGGCTCTGGCGGAATAAGGCTGCCATTCCGACACCGGGCCGCTGTCGTCCCAGTTTGTGAGGCGGGCTTTCATGCATCGGTCAAAACTTACGACAGGAACCGGGCATGAAGCATGAAGGCCTGAATCACCCGAGATAGGAATTCATAGTGGATGCGAGGCACTTGATCCCATGCGCCTGTTGTTGCACATGCCGCCAAAGTGTTTGGTGTCGGAAGGTGTCAACGAATGTTCATTTCACATTTTCGTTCCGCTTTTCACTTTGACTTGCCGTGAGACAGATGCTGATCTCGGCGCATGGTGCTGATCCAAAAGACCAGCAGCAGGACAAATGCTATTCCTGCGGTCACGGGCATGAGGTGCAGCAGTTCACGGGGCGATTTTCCCAGAACGAACAAAACCAGCCAGTAGCCCAACCCCAGCACGCCGTAGAGCACGGAAATTTTCAGCCAGCGGCTGGCCAGCGCCCACAAAGCCAGCCCCTGCAGCAGCCCGGAAAAAAACATGGTTGTGATCAGCGGCGTGATCATTCCGGTGGCCTCCGGTGTGTTGCGGGCGATGATGTTCAAAAACAGGTTTTTCAGCACGAACAAGCTGATGGCACCGATCACCAGGCCGCTGGCGTAAAGGCCAAGCAGCTTGAGTTGGGCCGGCAAAGAACCTTCCTGCCCGCCACCGGAGCGATGGGTGAACAGGACGGTCAACATGGGGGCCACCGTCATGGGCAGGGCGCGGGCCATCAGCCCGGCAGCGGAATAGGCGTCCAGTTCCGGGCCGGTGAAATATCGCTTGGCGACCAGCAGATCTCCCTGGGAAAAAAAGTAAATGCCACCGACGCACGCGGTTGAAACAATGAGGAATTGGATGAATTCGCGGTTCCAGGGCGACTCCGGATGCCGGCTGGGCCGGGCCAGGTCTTTTCGCCAGACGAGCAACATCAGATTGGCCAGCAGACCGACGGCGGAAGCCAGCACCACCATTTCCGCGCTGGGAATTTTCAGGGTGATCAGGCCGCCAAACAAGAGTCGCAAAACCATGGTCATCACGCCGAGGAGGGCCAGCCGGCCGAACCATGCCAGTCCCTGGCATAAAGCCGTGCCGAACGCGCCCCAGAGTCCCGCCCAGACGCAGCACAGCGCCGCCAACAGCAATGACGTGCGCGAGAAGTGAAACAGATGGCTCAGCGGTTTGACCAACACCAGGGCAAATACCGATCCTCCGATCGTCAGACGAAACAAAAAACGCCGGCACCCTGCCAGCAGGTCGTGTAACCGTTCGTCTTGGCCGGCAAAATTGAAACGGGCGATGTAATGCGTGATGGCAAACGTGGCAATGGTCACCGGCAGGCTCAGGAACGCGGCAAAGCTTAGCGTGCTGTTGGCGAGGCCATACTCCCCGCTGTTGCCGAGGTTGCGACTGATAACCGCCTGAAACGCGTAGTTTCCCATGCCCGTGAAAATGCTGATGGCAGAAAGCAAAATGCCGCTTTGCAGCAGCTTGCCAACGGGGTTGGCCGGCCGGGAGTCAGGATTCGCTTCAGGGGAATTCATGTGTTGGGCTGGAACAAGTCACGACCTGGTTTTTCCTGCAATTTTTGAATTCGTTCAGATGGTTGTTTTGTTTGCGATTCGGCGCAGGCGCGCGGATGGTTAATGCAGCGGTTCTGTCTGGTGGGTGTAAAGACCAGGATTTGGATTATCCTTTTTTTGCCGAGTCGCTTTCCGGTTTTCGCGCCTTGATCATTAAAAAATGACCGCGATTCTTCACAAACTTTTCCAGCGCACGACTGAATCCGTCGGGGAAGGGCAGAATGCTCACCGAACGAACTTCAGTCTGAAAGCCGACCATATCAAACAGCTCTTGTGCTTGCCGAACCGTCAGGACGCGAACATGTCCGGATATTCCCGAGAAGGCCGGGTCATCCAGGGGAAGCAAGGCGGGATGCGGCTCGTTATAGTGCATTCCCAACGGGTTTCCGAGGTAGCGTCCGCAGATTTGCATCAGCGAAAACGGGGTGTATCCGAGTGTCAGTGCAAGCCAGTTGAGCAGACTGCAAAGGTTTTCTGAAGCGATCACGGCTGTGCCTCCCGGTTTTAATACGCGGAACGCTTCGGAAGCAAACAAACGCGTATTGTGCAAGTGCTCAATGACCTGATTGCTGAACACGACGTCAAATTTATTGTCCTCAAAAGGCCAGCGACCGTTAAGATCGTAGCTGAACACCTTGATGCCACGAGTCTCGGCCTTGGCCATCAGTGGCGGGGCCCCTTCGACACCGTAAAATTCGCGCGGCCTTTTTTTTAGATAGGAAAAAAGCCGGGCCCCGTCACCGCAGCCAACATCCAGTAAAGTGTCGGGATCCAATTTACACACGGTTTGCCCCGCCCAGTCATCGCATCGTTTAAGGCCGAGTTCCCTGGAACGATTAACAGTCGCCTGAAGCTTTTTTAAGATGGGGTTCACGAGTCTTTAGTGTCTTCTAACAGATGGCGCTTACTGCGGCAATCCTCGAATCGAAAAGGGCGAAAAGTCTGGCCGAAAAAGGTGGTGCTGACTAGCATGACATGCTCATGAAACGAATTTTCATAACCGGCGCGGCCGGCTTCATTGGCAGCAATCTCGTGGACCGTTTGCTTGCAGACGGCAAACGCGTTGTCGGCTGGGATAATTTCTCCACCGGCCAACGACAATTTCTTGCTGGTGCGACACAAAGCCCCAACTTCAAGCTTATTGAAGGTGACAATCTGGATTTACCCGCGCTGACCAAGGCCATGGCGGGCTGCGATGCGGTTTTTCACCTCGCAGCCAATGCCGATGTGCGTTTCGGCCTCAAACATCCCTCCAAGGATTTGCAGCAAAACACCACGGCCACCTTCAACGTGCTGGAAGCCATGCGCGCCAATGCGATCAAACGCATCGCATTTTCCTCCACCGGCAGCGTGTATGGCGAGGCGGCGGTGATTCCCACGCCGGAAGACGCGCCGTTTCCGATTCAGACTTCACTTTACGCCGCGTCCAAGGTGGCCGGTGAAGGCATGATTTCGTCCTACTGTGAAGGGTTCAAATTTGAGGGCTATGTCTTCCGCTTCGTCTCAATCCTTGGCGAGCGCTACACGCACGGCCATGTGTATGATTTTTACAAGCAACTGCTCGAACACCCCGGCCGCTTGCAAGTGCTCGGCGATGGTTCGCAGCGGAAAAGTTATCTTTATGTTCAGGACTGTGTCAGCGCCATGCTGCACGTCATGGACCGGGGCACTGCGCAACAGGCAAAACACGGTGTGGAAATCTACAATCTTGGCAACGACGAATTCGTTCAGGTCAACGACTCCATCGGCTTCATCTGCGGCGCACTCGGGTTGCAACCAAAAATGGAATACACCGGCGGCAGCCGCGGCTGGGTCGGCGACAATCCGTTCATCTTCCTCGACACGAAAAAAATCCGCGCCACCGGTTGGAAAACCTCGCTGACCATTGAGCAGGGCATCAAGCGCACGCTTGAATGGTTGCAGCAAAACCAATGGGTTTACGACTCTCGCCAATGAATGTCACTGTCCTTGGCCTCTGGCATCTCGGTAGCGTTACGGCGGCTTGTTGCGCCAGACACTTTTCCGTCACCGGGCTGGATTTCGACCCGGCCAATGTCGCCCGGCTGAACCAAGGACAGGCACCGCTGCTGGAACCAGGTTTGAACGAACTCATCGCCGCCGGTCTGGCCTCGAAAAAACTTTCCTTCACCGCTGACCCCCAAACCGCCTGCGCCCAGGCGGAGGTTCTCTGGCTGACGTATGACACACCCGTGAACGATGACGACGAATCGGATGTGGAAGCGGTTCTCGGCAATCTTCGCCGCGCATTGCCACATCTGCCGGCTGGCGCGCTGGTTTTGATTTCCGCGCAACTCCCCGTGGGCACCTGCGCGAAGCTGGAACAGGAATTCCCGCCGTTTCACTTCGCCTGTTCGCCCGAAAATTTGCGGCTCGGCAAGGCGATTGACGCCTTTGAAAAAGCCGACCGCGCCGTGGTCGGCATCCGCACGGACGCAAAAAAAGCGTTGCTTGAACAGTTGTTCAAACCATTTGCCGCGCAGACCATTTTCATGCGCACCGAGTCGGCGGAAATGGTCAAGCACGCACTGAACTCCTTTCTCGCGCTGTCCATCACGTTCATCAACGAAGTCGCCCGCCTCTGCGAACACACGGGAGCGGACGCGAAGGAGGTTTCCGTCGGGCTCAAGAGCGAGGCGCGCATCGGACCGAAGGCGTATCTCGGACCGGGCGGACCCTTTGCCGGCGGCACCCTGGCGCGGGACGTCGTCACG
>JAJXXI010000267.1 GCA_021781185.1 bacterium | reverse complement strand
TTCGGGATGTTCGTCTTGACGAACCGAGGCGAAAAGGCTTTGCTACTCAGAGTGTTGTTTTCGACATTCGTAACCAATGCTGGCTTGGTCGCCAGCGCTAATCAATTGAGCGGTCGATCAATTACCAAACAGCCCAATGGATGCTTATAGCGGGATGCAACATTATTCATAAGTCATTGAAAGCCAGTTTAGCTCAGTGGTAGAGCAACGGTTTTGTAAACCGTCGGTCGTCGGTTCAAATCCGACAACTGGCTCCAGCTTTCCCTCTTTGGCCGGAAGCCATGAGTATTTGAAAGGAATTTGAAAAATGCCGCTTTCTCCTCTCGCCGGCAAACCGGCGCCAAAATCAATGCTGGTGGATCTGGCCCGGCTTGAACAGGACTACTACGAACGCCGGCCGGACACGTTGAATCCAAACCAACTGGTCGGCTTTGGCACCAGCGGGCATCGCGGCACGTCCTTCGACGGCACATTTACCGAGGCGCACATCCTCGCCATTTCGCAGGCGATTTGTGAGTTCCGCGTCCGACAAGGCACCAACGGTCCGCTGTTCATGGGCAAGGACACCCATGCGTTGTCCACGCCCGCCCAGCGCACCGCGCTCGAAGTGCTCGCGGCCAATGGGGTTCAGACGGTCATTCAGACAGACGACGGCGCCACGCCGACGCCGGTGATTTCCCGCGCCATTCTGGTTCACAATCACGGTCGCAAAACCGGTCTCGCCGACGGCATCGTGATCACGCCCTCGCACAATCCGCCGCAGGACGGTGGCTTCAAATACAATCCCACCAACGGCGGCCCGGCGGATACGGACGCGACCAAATGGGTGCAGGATCGCGCCAATGAACTGCTGCGCGGCGGCAACGCGGGTGTGAAGCGCATTCCATTCGAGCAGGCGTTGAAGGCGGCGACCACACGCCAACAGGATTACATTTTGCCCTACGTCGAAGATTTAAAAAACGTGGTGGACATGGATGCCATTCGCGCCGCCGGCTTGAAGCTGGGCGTGGACGCGCTCGGCGGCGCGGCCCTGAAATATTGGGAACCAATCAACGAGATTTACAAATTAAACATCAAGGTCGTGAACCCGAAGCTCGATGCGACGTTCTCATTCATGACGGTGGATCACGACGGAAAAATCCGCATGGACTGTTCGAGTCCCTACGCGATGGCGCGATTGGTCGGGCTGAAGGACAAATTCCGTCTCGCATTCGCCAACGACCCGGATGCCGATCGTCACGGCATCGTCGCACCTTCGGTGGGCTTGATGAACCCAAACCATTATCTCGCCGTGGCGATCCAGTATTTGCTGACGCACCGTCCGCATTGGTCGCCGGCTGTCGTCGTCGGCAAGACGCTCGTCAGCAGCAGCATGATTGACCGCGTGGTGGCGAGGCTGGGCCGCAAGTTGTGCGAAACGCCGGTGGGCTTCAAATGGTTCGCGCCGGGATTGTTCGACGGTTCATTCTGTTTCGGCGGCGAGGAAAGCGCGGGCGCGAGTTTTCTCCGTCACGACGGCACGGTGTGGACGACGGACAAGGACGGCCCGATCATGAATCTGCTCGCGGCGGAAATCACCGCCGTCACCGGCAGGGATCCGGGCGAACATTTTCGGGAACTGGCGGCCGAATTCGGCCTGCCGCATTACACCCGCATTGACGCGGCGGCCGCGCCCGAGCAGAAGGCGAAACTGTCCAAGCTGTCGCCCGAAGCCGTGAAAGAATCCAGCCTCGCCGGCGAAGCCATCACCGCCAAGCTCACCCGAGCGCCGGGGAACCACGCGGCCATCGGCGGCCTGAAAGTCACGACGGCCAACGGCTGGTTTGCGGCGCGCCCGTCCGGCACGGAAAACATCTACAAGATATACGCGGAAAGTTTCCGCGACGAGGCGCATTTGAAAACCATCGTGAGCGAGGCGCAGGAGATTGTGAATAATTCCCTGAAGTAGCGCAGGCATCCCGCCGCCGGTGCCGCGCCCGGCCGTCGCGGTCCTAGATGCCCGCGATGCAAACGGCAGTTTTCTGGAAAATTGATTTGGAACCGGCACGGTTTATTGCCACAAACATGCTATGAAATTCGGACTCAAGGAAGGCTTCCTCATCGTGCTGGTGCTGGGTCTGCTGTGCGGCTGCCTGCTGGTGCTGCTGCCCTTTTTTTCCTCGCTCCTCTGGGCGGTGGTGCTGGTCTGCGCCAGTTGGCCGGCGTATTCACGGCTCCTGAAACTCGTCGGCAACCGGCATTCCATCGCCGCATTTGTGATGACGCTGGGCATGATCCTGATGCTGTTGCTGCCGTTTGTGATCATCGGCACCACGCTTGCTGACAACGTCAAGGAAATGACCGCCGCCACGCAGAAATTCATCCAGCAGGGCCCGCCCGCACCGCCGGAATGGCTGGCCAAAGTGCCGGTGGCTGGCCAGCGCATGACGGAATACTGGCAGAGCTTCGCGTCGGACACGGCGAAGCTCTGGACGCAGCTGCAAAAACTGGTGGAACCGGCCGGCACCTGGCTGCTCAAAGGCGGACTGACCCTGGGTGGAGGCTTGCTCAAACTGGCGTTGAGCATTTTCATTGCGTTCTTTCTATTTCGGAGCGGGGCCGTGGCGGGGCGCTGGCTGGAGGCGTTGGTGCGGCACATTGCCGGTGATCGTGGCACGCATCTGCTCACCGTGGCGGGCAACACCGTGCGCGGCGTGGTGTATGGCATCCTCGGCACCGCGCTGAGCCAGGCGGTGTTGGCGGGCATCGGCTTTTTCATCGCCGGCGTGCCGGGGGCGGCGTTGCTGGCGCTGCTGACTTTTTTTGCCTCCATTGTTCCCGTGCTCGGCACCGCCTTGACCTGGGTGCCGGCGGCCTTGTGGCTGTTTCATCAAGGCGCGACCGGCTGGGCAATTTTCATGCTGATCTGGGGCTTTGGCGTGGCCAATTTGGATAATGTCGTCAAGCCGTGGCTCATCAGCCAGGGCAGCAACATGCCGTTCCTGTTGATCTTTTTCGGCGTGCTCGGCGGCGCACTGGCGTTCGGATTCATCGGCGTTTTCCTCGGGCCGACGCTGCTGGCGGTGGGCTACCGGCTGGTGGCGGAATGGGCGGTGACCAGCCGGATCATGGAACCGGTCAATCAGGAAGCAACCAACGCTTCCGCCCAGGCGTGCAACAAAAACGCGGCATAACCATGTCATGAAAATCACCACGCTCGGCGCCGCCGGCGGCGAAGTCACCGGCTCGGCCTATCTCGTTCAAACCAAGTCCGCCCGCGTTCTGGTGGATTGCGGCATGTTCCAAGGCGGCAAGCACGCCGATTCGTTGAACCGGCCGCCCGTGCCGGCCGGGCGCAAGCTGGATGCCGTGGTCATCACGCACGGACATCTGGATCACACCGGCCGGCTGCCGTTGCTCGCCAAGACCGGTTACACCGGCCCGGTCTATGCCACGCCGGCAACGATCGAACTTTCCGCGCTGATCATCCGTGACTCGGCCCATCTCCAGGCGGCGGACGCGGAGCGCATCAACCGCAAGCGCGAGCGAGCCGCCGAGCCGCCGATGGAACCGCTTTACACCGCCGCCCATGCCGAGGCGGTCATTCAATGCTTCAAACCCGTGCCGTATCGGCAGCCCGTCGCCGTGGCACCCGGCATTCAAGCCATCTGGGCGGAAGCCGGTCATCTGCTGGGCTCGGCGAGCATTCAGTTGATCGTGGAGGATGACGGCCGGCAGAAGCGCGTGGTGTTCTCCGGCGACCTCGGCCCGAAAGACGCGCCGATTCTGCGCGACGCCGATCCGTTCCGGCGGGCGGACCTGGTGTTTCTGGAATCCACTTACGGCGATCGCGACCATCAGCCGCTGGGGGAGACCATCGAGGAATTCAACCGAATTGTGCATGACGCGGTGGGGCGCGGCGGCAAAATCCTGGTGCCCACCTTCGCCGTCGGGCGCACGCAATTGCTGCTGACGCTGCTAAGCCGGATGTTTCGGAAAAAACTGGTGCGACCATTCCCCATTTTCCTCGACAGCCCGATGGCCATCAAAGCGACGGAGATTTATACACACCACAAGGAATTGTTCGATGACGAGCTTTTAAAATACCTTGCGCAAAAACCGATGCAGGACGATTTGCGCACCCTGCAGTTGTGTCCGACGGCGGAGGATTCCAAAAAAATCAATGACCAGCCCGGCCCATGTCTGATTATGGCCGGCGCCGGCATGTGCACCGGCGGCCGCATCCTGCACCATTTCAAGGCGAACCTCTGGAAGCCAGACACCCATGTGCTCATCGTTGGCTATCAGGGCGACGGTTCGCTCGGCCGGCGGCTGGTGAATGGTGAAAAATTCGTCCAGCTCTTCGGCGAGAAAATTGCGGTCAAGGCGCAGATCCACACGCTGGGCGGATTCAGCGCACACGCCGGGCAGACGGATTTGCTCGCCTGGTTCAACGTCATTGCGCCGAGCAAGCCGCGCGTGGTGCTGACACACGGTGAAGACGGCCCGCGCACCACCCTTGCCAAATTGATTCAACAGCGATACAAACTGAAGCCGCAACTGCCGAAGCTGAACGAGACGATTGAGGTGTAAACGGTGGAAACTGGACCGGCAGGATGCCGGCCTACTACTGACGGTTTCGCGCCAGTTGCTTCGCCAGCCGGATGGCGGCGATCATGCTTGAAGGATTGGCAATCCCCTTGCCGGCGATGTCGTAGGCGGTGCCGTGATCGGGCGAGGTGCGGATGAACGGCAGGCCGAGCGTCCAGTTGACCCCGGTGTCGAACGCGACGGCTTTCAGCGGTGCCAGTCCCTGATCGTGATACATCGCCACGACGGCGTCAAAGTCTCCCCGCAACGCGTAGTGAAACACCGTGTCACCGCTCAACGGGCCGGCGACATTAAATCCGCGTTTCTGCATGAGCTGGACCACGGGACCAATCGTCGTAATTTCCTCGTCGCCAAATTCCCCGCCCTCGCCGGCGTGCGGATTCAGACCGCAGACGGCAATGCGCGCGCGCGGCAGGCCAAGGTCGCGGCAGGATTGCGCGGCCAGTTCAATGGCGAGCATGATCTTTTCCGCCGTCAATTTTTCGGCAACCGATTTGAGGGCGATGTGAATGGTGGCCAGGGCCACGCGCAGCCAGCGGCCATGTTCATCGGTGCCCAGCAGCATCATCGCGGTGCGCCTGGTGCCGGCGAGTTCGGAAAGAAATTCTGTTTGGCCGACAAATTTGTGGCCGGCGCGGATGATGGATTCCTTGTTGACCGGCGCGGTGACCAGCGCGGCCAGTTCACCGCGCAGGCAGCGTTGGGCACCATCGCGCAATGCGGCAACAGCAGCACGGGCGGCGAGCGGCGAACCGGCGGGCAGCCTTTCGGGCAACGCCTCTGACAGCGGATTGGCAATAAACAACTTCCCGGCGGCGGCGTATCCGGAAAAATTTTCCAGCGGCCGATTCAGACCGTTGGCAGCATTGAGCTGGCGCGCAACCTTCTCGTCGCCGATCAGAAGATATTTGGTGTCGTCCGACTGCGACTCGGCGGCGACAGCCTTGAGTGCGACTTCGGGACTGACGCCGGTGACGTCGCCGAGCGAAATGCCGATCCAGTTTTGCATGGTAACGAACGGACGGAGGATTGGTGACTGGTCAAACGTCACCGGTCACGCGTCAAAGCGTCAGAAGTAACGGATAAAAGTCTTCTTTTTGAGACTATCAATCCACTGCGTCTGAAGCCGGGCCTGCTCCTGAATGCGCAAGGTTTTTTCGATGTCGCTCGCAACTTCATCCAGCGGCTGGACATGAGCGGGGCGCGAGCCCTCGACCAGCATCAGGTAGCAGGTGTCCGGCGTGTTCACGGGATCACTCACCACGCCCGGCTTGAGTTTGAAGGCGATGTCAGCCAGTTCCTTGCGGAGAACGGAACGTTCCACCCAGCCCCAGTCGCCACCTTGATGCTGCTGGGAACCCTGCGAATAGGTGGTGGCCATCTCGGCGAAGGGCGTGCCGGCCTTGATCTGGGACTCGATTTCACGGGCAAGCTTGATGGTGTTGGTGTCATCCGGTCCGGATTTGGGAAGGACAATCATGCGGAGCTTGACCTGGTCTTCCACCCGGAAATCCTTCTGATGGGTCTGGTAATAGGTCTCAACCTTGTAGGGCGAGACGAACACTTCCCGTTGGACGTGCTGGTTGCGCAACGCGGATTCAATGTATTGATCGCGGATTTGCTTGCGGAATTGCTCAACGGTCATGCCCTGCGCCTGCAAGGTTTTCATGAAGGTAACCCGGTCGCCAAAGCGGTCGCGGATGCGTTCCTGCACAAGTTGATCCACCACGCTGTCGGGCAACTTGTAGCCTTCGGTGTCGAAGCTGTGGAGGATCAGCATGCGCTCGACGAGTTGCTCCAGACTGTCGTTCAGCGCCTGGTTCATCTTTCGGTTAAAAACATCGGGCTGTCCGGCATATTGGCGGCGGAGCGAGTCGGCGGCCGGCCGGGTGTAATCTTCCACTTCGGACAAGGTGACAATACGGCTGGCCACCACGCCTTTGATGCCGTCAACGACCATTGGCTGGGCAACCACCGGAATGGAGGCGCACACAACGAGCGCCAGAATGAAAAATGATAGTTTCATCAAATTTTTTGGATGGTAACAACCCCGGCCTTGTGGTCAAGCGCCGCTCAAGGCCTCGCGCGCGCCACCCACCACATGATCACTGCGAGGATCAGCCCAAAGATCAATGACACCGCCACCGTCCAGCGCATGATGACCCGCTGTTTGCGGTGGAAATTGCTTCCGCCCTGTCCGGGCAGCAAATAGAAGCGTTCCCGAGGTTTTTTCGATTTGAAACCAAGCACGAACGCTTTTTAGCAGTTTTACGCCAGCGGTTCAAGCCACACGCTTGCAGAGAATGAGAATTCCGCTACGTTGCCGGCATGCAACTGGAAGACCATGCCGGTGACATTATCCGCAAAGCCTGCGTGATGAGCAGCGTTTCCATCACGGCGGCGGCAGCGGCGGCCGGAATTTCTGAAGGCGAATTCGTCGCATTCACCGACACCGGACGGTTGGATAAGAAAATCAATATTGCCGCGCTGGCGAAGGTCTCCGGGCTGCACCCGCAAAAACTTGCAGCCATCACCTGCGGCTGGTTGCCGGCACCAAAGGATTTGTCCCGCTGGCGCAAACTGCGGATGATCACGACCCGGGACGATGACATGTCAGTGAACTGCTACCTCGTCTGGGATGAGCTCACGCGCACAGCCGCGCTGTTCGACACCGGTATGGATGCAAAGCCCGTGCTCGACCTCATGGCGGCGGAAAGTCTGACGTTGCGGGAAATTTTCATCACCCACTCGCACTGGGATCACGTCGAGGCGCTGCCGCATTTTCGCGCAGCCTTTCCCAAGGCGCGGCTGCACAGCGGTTCCCAAAAGGCGCCGGCGGAGCAGCGCAACCGGCCCGGCGAAATCATTGGGCTGGGCGGCCTGCGCATCACCCATCGCGACACGCCGGGCCATGCGGATGACGGCGTGACGTATCTCATCAGCGACTGGCAGGACGACGCGCCACTGGTGGCAGTGGTGGGCGACACGGTTTTTGCCGGTTCAATGGGCAATGGCAACGGCGCATGGGAACTGGCGAAACGCGGCGTGAACGGGCAGATCTTGTCACTGCCGCCCGAAACCTTGATCTGCCCCGGCCATGGTCCGCTGACGACGGTGGCGGAAGAGCAGGAACACAATCCGTTCTTTTGATTTTGGGTTGCCTGCGTCAAGTGGCGGCAACAAAAAGGCCGACCACAAGGGTCGGCCTGAAGGGGAATGCGGGTGTTTCCTGATTGCAAAATTACTTTAACGCCACCTGCTTGCGTCGGAGAATCCGGATAGTGCTCACACCCAAGGGCAGTAGCAAAAGCGCTCCAGCGACAACCGTCGAGGGTTCCGGAATCGAACGCAATTCGATCAATTGGCTTTGATGAAGATTCTGATTCGGGTTACTGCCAGAATACAAGTTCATTACCGCCACGCCATAAATGTTGTTGGCACCAGCGTCGGCTTCAGCGGCAGCAAGCGTTCCAAACTTAGCGACGACAGCGTTGTAAAAGGGATTTTTATTGTTGAACAAATTTCCAGACTTGTCGTAAAACTCATTTTCCAACCCCCAGAAAACGGCCTGCAATGATGTGGCACTGGCAGTTCTGGTGGAGCCAAGCGTGTAATTATACCCATAAGCGCTCAACCCACCACTCAAAAACTGGCTGTAAAGCCAGGCAGTTCCAATGGAAATGTTGTTGCCGGACCCGGCATAGGTCTGCTGGCTGATGGTATAATTATAGGTCCCTTTAGAATAGAATTCGTGGCCGACATCAATGCAAAAAGTTTGAAACGTGCCGTTGCCACTGGTGACGGCTTTAAATTCACCACCACTATTCCCGCCGGAGTATTGGTGAGTGTCCTGCGTTAATGTGACGGTGGAGAGGGCCGCAAACGAACTTGACGCACACAGAAAACTGACGGCAAGCAATGATAGATAGGATTTCTTCATAACAATTGTTTTTAGCAATAATCTTTACTAGTCAAATTGAACCATTTTTAGACAGTTGGCTCTATCCATATACAGGACAACGCTGCTCGCTTTTAGGACATGCATTCCGTGCGCGTTTTTGCTTTCTTTTGGAGTTTTGTTCGAGAAAAAATGAGGGGTGCAAAAATCTCCAATGATTTCGTTTGGATGCCTGCACCGGAGCATATGTCGTTGTGATCAAATGAATTTCAGGTTAAGCTGAGACGGAATGGTGCCAGTGCGGTGAAGGCCGAAATCAATTTCTCGGCACTAACCCGATTACTTCCAAAATCATGAAGTCAACCTCTTGAGTTTCTTTAAAAACTGTAGCAGCCGACGTGAGGAGTCTCCCTATTCTTTGACAATCTTGAAGTTTGAGCCTCGTTACTACGGGGTTTTGAAAGAGCCTTTCATTAATAATGAATGTCCGTTTGCCCCGGCGGCGCAAATTTTTTTCTGTAAAATCGTTGAGCATCAAACAGAGGGCTGGGATTGGCATTCCATGTTGAGGTAGATTTTTCCGGTTTCCCATTCATCGTTGG
>JAJXXI010000266.1 GCA_021781185.1 bacterium | reverse complement strand
AGCGGCTCAACACTTCGCTCCACAAAATTTGAAGCCGGTGGAACTTTTCTGAAAATCCATTGAAAATTAAAATCATATTGTCCCGTTTGATGGCTGTTTGGATTATGACTGTCTTTCTCGGTTCAGCATTTATCACGTCAGCCAGCGAGGCGTTCTGGGTTTCCGATTTGGATTTGGGAAAAATGGAGCAGAGCTGGGGCCAGCCCGGCGTGAACAAATCGGTAGTTGGCGCGCCGCTGTCCATCGGCGGAAAGAAGTTCGAGCATGGCGTCGGCACGCATGCGATCAGCGTCCTGCGCATCCGGTTGGAAGGTCATGGCGACCGGTTTACCGCGCAGGTCGGACTGGACGATGATATCGGCCAGTGTCCGGCGAGCCTCATTTTCAAGGTGGAAGGCGATTCGAAAATTCTCTTCAACAGCGGCGTGATGAAAACGGGCGAGGCGGCCCAGCCGGTGGCCGTGGATTTGAGTGGCGTGAAGGTGCTGTCCTTGTTGGTCGAGGCGACCGGCAACGACATCAGTTGCAATCACGCGGACTGGGCGGACGCGAAAATCACCATGCGGGAGGGCAAACCCGTGACCACGATGTATCCTTCCGAGCCGCCAGTTGTGCTTACGCCCAAGCCGCCGCGGACGCCCCGGATCAACGGAGCGGAAATCATCGGTGTCCGGCCAGGTTCGCCGTTTCTGTTCACCATTCCCGCCACGGGCGAACGGCCCATAACTTTTGCGGTTTCAGGATTGCCTGCCGGGCTGACCGTGGATCCGCAGACCGGCCGCATTACTGGAGTGCTGACGAATCAAGGCAGCTATACCGTCACGTTTCTGGCAAAGAACGAACTCGGCACGAATCGGCGGTCGTTCAAAATTGTTTGTGGGAACACGTTGTCGCTGACGCCACCGATGGGCTGGAACAGTTGGAATTGTTTTGGCTGCGACGTGAGCGACGCGAAAGTCCGCGCCGCCGCTGATGCAATGGTTTCCAGCGGATTGATTAATCACGGCTGGACTTACATCAACATAGACGACTGTTGGGAAGGCGGCCGCGATGCCAACGGGAACATCATTCCCAACTCCAAGTTTCCCGATATGAAGGCGCTGACGGATTATGTCCACGCCAAAGGTTTGAAAATCGGAATTTATTCTTCGCCCGGTCCCAAAACCTGCGGCGGCAATGAAGGCAGTTATCAGCATGAAGAACAGGATGCACGACAATTTGCCCGGTGGGGATTTGATTACTTGAAGTATGACTGGTGCAGTTACGGTAACATTGCACCAAACCCGACCCTGGAGCAGATGAAGCAACCTTATCAGGTGATGCACGCCGCATTGGAACGTCAGCCGCGCGACATCGTTTACAGCCTTTGCCAATACGGCATGGGCGACGTTTGGAAATGGGGTGCCAGTGTTGAGGGTAATTGCTGGCGCACCGGTATTGACATTGTGGACACCTGGACGAGTGTTTCGGGAATTGGTTTTGACCAGGTTGGACGGGAGCAATACGCCGGACCGGGGCACTGGAATGATCCCGACATGCTGGTGGTCGGACAGGTTGGCTGGGGCTCTAACATCCGTCCGACACGCTTGACTGTGAACGAGCAGTTCACGCACATCAGTTTGTGGGCACTTCTGGATGCACCGCTGTTTATTGGTTGCGACATGACCAAGTTGGATGACTTTACCCTGGGCCTTCTTTCGAACGACGAGGTGCTGGCTGTCAATCAGGATTCGCTGGGCCGCCAAGCCGCCCGGGTGAGTGTGGATGGCGTGCTGGAAGTTTGGGCCAAGGACATGGCGGACGGCTCCAAAGTGGCGGGGTTGTTCAATCGCGGCGAGAATGACGCCACGGTGACTCTGAACTGGTATGATCTCGGATTGACCGGCAAACAAAACGTGCGCGATTTATGGCGGCAAAAGAACCTCGGGATTTTTAACGGTCAATTTCAGGCGAAAGTCGGCCGACATGGCGTGGTGTTGGTCCAATTGACCCCGGCCGAATGACCGCCAATTAGCAACAAAGTAAAAAATGAACCTACTTTAAAATTTATCACCTTTCAAACCATGACAAAATTTATCTTGGCTGGCTGGCTGGCAACTATGGCTGTTCCCAACTGTGTGATGGCGGCGGATTCCCCGGATCCGTATTCCAACGAGACTTCGGCGCAGCGGGACGGGCGGATGCAATGGTGGCGCGAAGCGCGCTTCGGAATGTTCATTCATTGGGGTGTCTATTCGGTTCCCGCCGGCACCTATGAAGGCCGGCAAGTTCCCGGCATCGGCGAGTGGATCATGTGCAACGCAAAAATCCCCATGGCCACCTATCAGACTTATGCCAAGGAATTCAATCCGGTGAAATACAATCCTGACGGCTGGGTGCGACTCGCCAAAACGGCTGGCATGAAATACATCGTCATCACGGCGAAGCATCACGATGGTTTTGCAATGTTCAAAACGCAGGCCAGTCCGTGGAACATTGTGCAGGCGTCACCCTACGGCAAGGATGTTCTGAAACCGCTCGCCGCCGCCTGCCGCAAATATGGCATCAAGCTGGGATTTTATTATTCACAGGCGCAGGACTGGAATAATGGCGGTTCCGAGTGCAGCGGCGCGTGGGATCCGGCGCAAAAGCACGACATGGATGAATACATAGACCGGGTGGCGGTGCCGCAGGTCCGGGAACTACTTTCCAACTACGGGGAATTTCCCGCCGTGCTGTGGTGGGACACGGATTGCGACATGAACCGGGAGCGCGCGGCCAAACTCGAAGCGTTGCTCAAGCTCAAGCCCGGCATCATCACCAACAACCGGCTCGGCGGCAGTTTTCAGGGAGACACGGAAACGCCGGAACAATTCGTTCCCGCCACCGGCTTTCCGGGGCGCGACTGGGAAACCTGCATGACAATGAATGACACCTGGGGTTACAAAAGTTATGATCAGAACTGGAAATCCACGGAAACGATCATCCGCAATCTCGTGGATATTGCGAGCAAAGGAGGAAATTACCTGCTCAATGTGGGGCCAACCAGCGAGGGACTGATTCCCGAAGCGAGCATTGAGCGGCTCAAGTCCGTTGGTGCCTGGATGAAAGTGAATGGCGACGCGATCTACGACACGACAGCCAGCCCTTTTAAGAAGTTGCCTTGGGGCCGTTGCACGAAGCGAACGGCCGGCGGTGACACGACGTTATTCCTGCATGTCTTCAACTGGCCGGCGAGTGGCAAACTGGCGGTTCCGGGATTGAAGAACGCTGTAACGGCGGCGCGGTTGCTGGCGACGGGCGAAAAACTATCATTTAGACAGAACGACGATGGCGTGGTGGTGAATCTTCCCGCCGTGGCGCCGGATTCCATTTCAAGCACCGTGGTCTTGCAAATCCACGGCACACCGGAAGTTGAGCCGACCTTTCTCAGGCAATCCCCGGACGGCTCGATCCAATTGTCGGCGAGCGAGGCGGATTTGCATGGCGCTTTGCAGTATGAAACGGGTAGTGGCAAGGACAATATCGGCTTTTGGACCAACCCGGCGGACACCGCCGACTGGACTTTCAAAATTGACCAGGCCGGCCAGTTCAAAGTTACTGCGAACATTGCTGCGGTTGATTCAGGAGCTTTTCAAGTCATTATGGGTGGGCAAAAGTTCGATGCCGCTGTTCCAATCACCAAGGATTTTACTAAGTTTCAAACGGTGACTCTGGGCGGAACCTTAGAAATTGAAAAGCCGGGGATTCTAAATTTGACCTTGAAACCGGTTGCCGAAGGTTGGCATCCGATGAACTTGCGCAGCCTGCGGCTCATACCGCTGGGGCAATAAACGATCATTTTTCTCCCAGTCAATCAGACTAAAAGTGCCGACTCCTTAAAGCATGAATCAAATCATTCCCTGCGGCATCAAACGGATGTGCCGAACGGTGCAAGCGACAGCCGTGGTTTGCCTGTTTCTCGCCGGTCAATTGACAGTTGCGGCGGGTGACGGCGGCGCGGCTCTGTTGCAGATGATTCGAGACAGCGTGGCTCACGCAGTTCTCACCGATGGTTCCGATCCGGCCAAGGCCGGCGTGAAAGTCGTTCAGCAATGGCACGGAAATATTCTCCGTTCCAAGCTGGTTAATACCGGCAAACACGCGATCCGGGTGAAGGAGGTGGTGTTGTTTGCCGGCGAACACGGGCTTCCCGGGACGACGCCGTTTTATGCCGAGGGATTTCAGATGCTGGCCCAAAACGGCGGCACGCTGGCGCAGCCGGAAGATTGGGGCAGCTTTTCCGACCGTGGCCATTACAAACTTCCCGAACCGGCAGGCTATCGTTCCGTCTATGGAATGCTCGTCCTGCATCCGACTAATGAGTCGGCGCTATTGCTGGGATTCACATCGTGTCATCGGTTTGTGGGCCGGTTCGATCTTGCCGCCGACCGCCTGCGGATTGTGCAGGATGCGGAAAATCTGCAACTGGCCCCCGGCCAGTCCTGGCAGTTGGAGGAATTAATGGTGGCAATCAATGTCTCGACGGATGAACTGGAAGCCGAACTGGCCCGGGCAATCGAGACAAATCATCCCCATCGACTTTTTAATCCCGAGCCGACGGGCTGGTGCTCCTGGTATTGTTATGCTGAACACGTCACAGCCCAAGACATTTATACCAATCTCGATTTCATCGCCGCCCATTTGCCCAGTTTGAAATACATTCAGATTGACGACGGTTACCAACCGTGGATGGGCGACTGGCTGGAACCGGGAAACTCCTTTGGCGGGAATGTGCGCGAGGTGATTCAGCGCATTCGCCAGCGGGGTTTTGAACCCGCGATTTGGCTGGCACCATTTGTAGCTTCGCCCGAATCCAAGTTGTTTCAAAGCCACCCCGACTGGTTTGTTCAGGATCAGCAAGGAAAACCACTCCGTTCGGACACGGTTTCTTTCGGCGGCTGGCGGCAGGGGCCTTGGTATTGCCTGGATGGCACCAATCCCGGGGCGCAAAAATATCTTGAACGGGTTTTTCGTGCAATGCGCGAAGATTGGGGCTGCACTTATTTCAAGCTCGACGCCACTTTTTGGGGGGCAATTCAGGGTGGTCGCTTCCACGATCCGAATGCGACGTGCGTGGAAGCTTATCGTCGGGGCATGGCGGCCATCCGCCGGGGGGCCGGCAACGCATTCATTCTCGGGTGCAATCACCCGCTGTGGCCCTCGTTTGGCTTGATTGACGGATCGCGGTCTTCCATGGATATCGATCGCTCCTGGAAGACGTTTGCCACGGTTGGTAAACAGAGCCTGCGCCGCAACTGGCAGAACGGCCGGTTGTGGTGGAACGATCCCGATTGCGTGCTGCTGACGGGCAAGCTGCCGGAGAACGAATTCATGTTTCACGCCACGCTGATATACGCGACCGGCGGCATGGTGTTGAGCGGAGACGATTTAACGCAACTTTCCCACGCACATCTGGCGGTGCTTAGAAAGCTGCTACCCCCGACTGGCGTGGCGGCTCGTTTTGAGGATGGCCGGTTCGACATTGGTCACATCCTGCTGTCGAGGCGCGAAATGATTCCGCTGTTCAACTGGGGCGATGAACCCGCCGACCGCACTATTCATTTGGGAAAGAAATCCAAAATCACGGATTACTGGACAGGCATGGACTTGGGAGAACATGTGGGCGATTATATAATTCCTAAAATGCCGGGGCATTCGGCCAGACTTCTTGAAATCAAAACTTCTCGGTGAAATGGACGAGTCATTTGTATCGCAAAAGTCCTTTCGCCCGTTCGGTGATTGAACTGACCCGTGAAAACAGCAATGATAAAACCACGCGATGAAAGTAATTCACTGGTCACTTTTTCTGCCTGCCTGCCTTGTTTTGGGGCTGGCGGCAATTCTGGTGGCCGGAGAAATCGAACCCGCTCATGCTTCAGAAATCCCGTTCCCAGTGGTTACAAATCTGCTGCAGTTGCATCAACTCATGGATCGCGAATCAAGGTTGGATTGCACGCTTCATTTGACCGGAGTGGTTTGCGTGACGTGTTCCAAAGAAAACGTCCTCGTGCTTCGGGACGAATCGGGCGCAGAGCTGCTGCATTTCAATTGGCTGGGAAATTCTTTTAAAGCTGGAGACCAGATTTCGCTCGACGGCACGAACTGCGCGGTGGTGCGCAAAGACACCGGTCTGGGAATCGAGCGCCCACCGCTTATTGATAACAATGGCGTCCACGGCATGGTGGAGCAGTCGGGCACGGTGACTTTGATGGCGGGATTACATCCAATCCGGCTGGCTTGGTTCAACGGGAAGAATCCTTTCGGGTTGTCATTTGAATATGAAGGGCCGGGAGTCCCGCGCCAGCCAGTTCCAGCCGCCGCGCTGTTTCATCGTGGGGTGGAGCAAGCGGCCGGCTGGACCAATTTTGTGAACGGGCTGAACTACCGTTGCGATGAAGGTGGATGGTGGAATGCCCTGCCGGATTTCGATAGTGAACCTGCGGTTAAAGCCGGGGTGGTTTCCAATTTCGATCTTTCCGTGCGTTCCCGCGATCAGTTCGTCGCCTTGGAATATAAAGGTTATTTGCAGGTTCCAACCAACGGCAGCTACACTTTTCACCTGACCTCAGATGATGGCAGCGAATTTTTTATCGGTGCCATGCCTTATCGCCTTCAAACACTGGGCACCAACACGGTGCCCGCGCCCAAGTCGTTGGTCATCGGCCAGTCAATGTCCATTGGGGACGAGTGCCAATGGGCGGAAATGGACGGCATGGTATCCTTTATTTCGGAACAACGAGGCCGTCTGGAATTGGAGCTTAAATCCGAAAGCGGCCAGGTGCAGATTCAGGTCGTGAATCCCGCAGGGCTGTCGCCCACCCTGCTGCTCAAAAGCCGGGTTCGTTTTACCGGCGTGTGCCACAGCGTGCTCAACCAGGACGGCCGCCGGATTCCCGGCACCTTGATCGTGCCGGGATGGCAACAGGTTCAGCCCCTGGAGCTGTCGCCGGCGCTGTGGAGTTTTTATCCGGTAACACCCATCGCCGGTCTGGCGCAAACATCGACCAATGAAATGGGTGAGCGCATTGCACATGTTCGTGGTGAACTCTCCCAGATTGCGCCGGGTGAAATGCAGGTGCGGGATGAAACCGGCTCCATCAGGCTGCCCGTCACCCAGCCGGAACTGGCATCGGCGGATCTGCCGGTGGATGTCCTCGGATTGGTGACTGGAACCGGTTCCAACGTCATGATGCAAAGTGGATTTTACCGGGAACAGGGGAAACCGTTCAGTGCCGAGCCTGGCTCGCTGCCTGTCCTGACCACGGCCGCGCAGGTGAAGGAGTTGAGCCGCGAGGAGGCTGGTCGCGGGTATCCGGTTGTGATACGGGGAACCGTTATTGGTATTATCTCCGGCTTTCCGTCCATCGTGATTCAGGACGCCAGTTCCGGAATTTTTGTGATGAGCAAAACCCTGGGACGGACAGATCCGCCACAAATCGGCGAGCGTTGGGAAATTGATGGCGTCACCAGTCCCGGCGATTTTGCGCCCACGGTGCAGGCGCAGAAGATGAAAAGACTCGGACAAGGCCGACTTCCCGAACCGTTGCGGCCCACTTGGGATCAATTGATCAACGGCAGTGCCGACACGCAGTATGCGGAAGTTCAGGGGGTCATCACCGGAGTGGAAAGTAATTCAGTGGTGATTTTGTGTCGCGGAGGCAAACTCAAGGTTCAGCTTCCGGAAATGCCGGAAGCATCGTTGCAGCGCTATGGCAATACCTTGGTGCGCATTCGCGGCTGCCTGCTGGCCATCTGGAATGAGCAGACGCATCAAGTCAAGGCCGGGGAAATTGAAATGGCTAATCCCAGCATCAGCGCGGAGGCGCCCAATTCTCCCAACCTGTTCGCCACCACGCCGTTGAAAAAGGTGTCCGACCTGCTGCGTTTTGACCTGCGGGCCAACGCGTTTCAGCAGGTCAAGGTGGCTGGCCAGTTCACGCGCCGGGAGGGCCGCGAGTATTACCTGCAGGATGGCGGCACCGGACTGCGGTTCATCCCCAAGTCGGTTCCGGAAATTCGTCCCGGCGACGAAGTGACAGTGGTGGGATTACCCGAATTGGGCGGACCTTCACCCATCCTGCGCGAGGCTTTGGTGCGGAAGTCGGGACACGCGCCGCTGCCGGTGCCGGTGATGTTGTCGCCGGGGAACCTGAGCCGGGCGGGATTGGATGCCACGCGGGTCAGTATCACAGGCATCTTGCTCAATGTGAACAGTGAGCCCGCGGAGCAGGTGCTGGAGGTGCAGGCCGGCTTCCGCGTTTTTGCCGCGTTGCTGCCGGCGGACAGTCCGCCGCTCAGGAAAATTCCAGTGGGCAGCCGGCTGGCGTTGACCGGTGTCTATGCCAGCCAGGAGCCCAGCCCGGTTTTGGGGCAGGGCAACGAGGCTTTTGAACTATTGCTGAATTCCGGGAGCGACATCCGGGTTTTGTCCCGGCCGGCGTGGTGGACCATCCGTCGGGCATTGACGATTCTCGGATTGCTCGCCTTGATCCTGCTGGTGGCCATCGGGTGGATTACCTTGCTTCACCGGCAGGTGGCCGAAAAGACGGTGCAACTGGAATCCCAGATTCAAAAGCGCGAGCGCCTGGAATATCAGAGCAACCTGGAGCGCGAGCGGACCCGCATCGCCCGCGATCTGCATGATGAACTCGGCGCCGATCTTACCGAAATCAGCATGCTGGCGCAGGAACGGGCCGAGCCGCCGACCGGACATCTAGCCCGTGTGACTATCTTGATTCGCAGCCTCGTGGCCAAACTCGACGAGGTGGTGTGGGCGGTGGATCCCACCATGGACAACACGGTTTCCCTGGCCAATTATCTGACCGGGTTTGCCGAAGAATTCCTGGATGCCGCGCGGGTGGTTTGCCGGGTGCGAATATCGTCTCCGATTCCCGACTGGCCGCTGCCGGCGCACGTTCGCCATCAATTGTTCCTGGCTGTCAAGGAGGCGCTGAATAACGCGGTGCGGCACGGCGAGGCCCGCGAGATCACTTTTCAAATGGAATGGCGCGAAAACATCCTGGAGATCACCATTCAGGATCAGGGCAAAGGCTTTGACGCCACGCAATCTACTGCCGGTCATGGCCTGC
>JAJXXI010000051.1 GCA_021781185.1 bacterium | reverse complement strand
CAGACCCATGCCCTGCGCTTGAAGGTTTTTGGCGAATTCCACGATCAAGATGGCGTTCTTTGTCGCCAGCCCGATGGTGGTGATCAGCCCGACCTTGAAAAACACGTCGTTTGGCAAATCGCGGAAATGCGCGGCCAGCAGCGCGCCCAAGACACCCAGCGGCACGGCCAGAATGACGGAGAACGGAATGGCCCAGCTCTCGTAAAGCGCAGCGAGACACAGGAACACCACCAGCAGCGAGATGGTGTAAAGTGCCGGCGCCTGGGAGCCGGACAGGCGTTCCTCGTAGGACTGCCCGGTCCACTCATAACCAAAGCCGGCGGGAAGTTTTTTGGCCATTTGCTCCATGGCCAGCATGGCCTCGCCGGAACTTTTGCCGGGCGCGGCGGCACCGTTGATATCAACGGAGGGGAAGCCGTTGTAACGTTCTAGTCGCGGCGAGCCGTAGGTCCAACGCAGCGTGGTGAACGCCGAGAGTGGCGCCATCGAGCCGCTGCTGGTGCGCACGAACACCTTGCCGATGTCGGTGGGGGACATGCGATAGGGCGCGTCCAACTGGACGATCACCTGCTGGACACGGCTGCCATTCACGAAATTGTTGACGTAGTCGGAACCGAAATTCGCCGACAAGGCGGTGTTGATGTCCGCCAGGGAAGCCCCGAGGGCGCTGGCCTTGTCGCGGTCCACGTCAATTTTCAACTCCGCCGTGTCCTCCATGCCCTGCGGACGCACTTGCGCCACCTCGGAATTGGTTGCGGCCATGGCCAGCAGTTCATTGCGGGCGGCCATGAGCTTGGCGTGACCGAGGCCGCCTTGATCCTCCAGTTCGAAATCGAACCCGGCGGCGGTGCCGAGTTCGGGAATCGGCGGCGGATTGAGCGGGAAAATGATCGCGTCCTTGATTTTCGACAGGGCCGCGAAGGCGCGACCGATGATGGCCTGCACCCGGTGCTGTTCGCCGTGGCGCACGCTCCAATCCTTCAGATGCACAAACGCGATGGCGGCGTTCTGCCCGCTCCCGCTGAAGCTGAAACCGGCCACGTCAATCACGTCCTCCACTTCCGGCTGGCTCATGTAGTAATGCTCGATCTGCTTGAGCACGGCCAGGGTGCGTTGATGCGTCGCGCCCGCCGGCAGCTCGATGTTCGTAATGAAATAACCCTGGTCCTCCGCCGGCAGAAACGACGACGGCAGGCGCACATACAGCCAGCCCATCGCCACGATGATCGCCAGATAAATCACCAGATACCGCGGCGCTTTGCCCAGTATCCGCTGCACCCCGGTTTGATATTTTTTGGCGCCGGCGGCGTAACCGCGGTTGAACCAGCCGAACAACCCCCGTTTCTCGAGGTGATGACCTTTCTCCACCGGCTTGAGCAGGGTGGCGCAGAGCGCCGGCGTGAAGGACATGGCCAGGAAAATGGAGAACAACATGGAGGACACCATCGCCAGCGAAAACTGACGGTAAATCGCGCCGACCGAGCCGCCGAAAAACGCCATCGGAATGAACACCGCCGTCAGCACCAGCGCGATGCCGATGAGCGCCCCGGTGATCTGCCCCATGGATTTGCGCGTCGCCTCGCGCGGCGACAGCCCCTCCTCGCTCATGATGCGCTCGACGTTTTCGACCACGACAATTGCGTCATCCACCAGCAGACCGATCGCCAGCACCATGCCGAACATTGTCAGCACATTGATGGAAAACCCCGTCAATCGCATGACGGTGAACGTGCCCATCAACGCCACCGGCACGACGATGGTGGGAATGAAGGTAGCGCGCAGGTTTTGCAGGAACAGGTAAATCACCAGAAAGACCAGCCCGATGGCAATCAGCAGCGTGTAAACCACTTGCTGAACGGAAACCCGAACGAAGGCCGAGCTGTCATAGGGAAAGTCCACCTGGACGCCGGGCGGGAAAAACTTGGAAAGCTGGGCGACTTTCGCGCGCACAGCGTCCGCCGTGGCCAGCGCATTGGCCGAGGGATTCAGTTTGATGCCCACCGGGGCGGCCGGCCGGCCATTCACGCGCGCCTGGAAATTGTAATTTTGACCGGCCAGCGCGACGCGGGCAACATCGCGCAGATGCACACGCGAGCCGTCGGAGTTGACGCGCAGGACGATGTTTTCAAATTGGTTGGGAGTGCGCAGCGTGCTCTGGCCCTTCAGGGTGACGTTCAACTGCTGGTCATTAACCGCCGGCAAGGCGCCCAGTTGACCGGCGGCGACCTGCACATTCTGCGCCTGAACCGCCTTGACCACGTCACCAGCCGTCAGCCCAAAGCTGTCCAGTTTGGCCGGATTCAACCAAATCCGCATGGCATACTCCGTGCCGAACAAATCCGCCTGGCCCACGCCGGGAACACGGCGGATGGAGTCCAGCACCTTGGTGGCAATGAAATTGCCCAGCGCCACCTGATCCAGGCTGCCATCCTTGGACGAGAGCGTAAAAAACATCAGGTAATTGCGCGTCGCCTTGGCCACGGTCACGCCCTGTTGCTGCACCGCCGCCGGCAGGTTGGGCATGGCCAGTTGCAATTTGTTCTGCACCTGCACCTGCGCAATATCAGGATCCGTGCCCGGCTCGAAATAAATGGTGATGGTCGCCTGTCCGGAAGACTGGCTGACGGACGACATGTAAAGCAGGCCGTCAATACCGTTCAACTGCTGCTCGATGACCGCCGTGACCGTGCTTTGCAACGTTTCGGCGGACGCGCCCGGATACGTCGCCGTGATCGCCACCGAAGGCGGGGCAATGCTCGGATATTCCGCAACCGGCAGCTGGGTCAATGACAACGCGCCGGCCATCAGGATCAGGATGGAAATGACCCAGGCGAAAATCGGACGATCAATAAAAAATCGTGGCATGGCGCGTTTCCTTAATGGTTCCCGCTGGAAGCGTCCGGAGCCGGGGCGTTTGTCTCGTCTGCCTCAAACGGCACCGGCGTTACGGCTCCCCCCGGATGAACTTTTTGCAGCCCCGAGATGATGACCCGGTCGCCGGTCCGCAAGCCGCTGGTGATGATCCAATCGTGGCCCGCCGCCGAATTCACCGTCACCGGCCGCTCTTCCGCCACGTTGTTCGTCGTCACCACCAGGACCGATGGCTCGCCACTTGCGCCGTAAGTCACACCGCGCTGCGGCACCGTGATGGCGTTGCGGTCCATCGCCTGTTCCAGCCGCGCCCGCGCAAACATACCGGGCAGCAACAGATGATCGGGATTGGGAAATTCCGCGCGCAGGGTGACCATGCCGGTGGTGGGGTCCACCGTGACGTCGGAAAAAAGCAGTTTGCCCGGATGAGAATAGGTGGAGCCGTCTTCGAGCAGCAGGGTTACTTTTGCCGCGCCGTCCGCGATGCTCTTGAGCTGGCCGCTGGCAAACGCGCGCCGCAGTTTCAATCCCTCCGTGCTGGACTCGGTGAAATCAAAATAAATCGGGTCGAGCTGCTGGATGACCGCCAATTCGGTCGCGGTATCCTGGCCGACCAGCGCGCCTTCGGTGACCAAAGCTTTGCCAATGCGACCGGAAATGGGTGCCGTCACCGTGGCGTAGCCGAGATTCAACGAGGCGGTTTCCACCGCCGCTTTGGCGGCGAGCACGTCCGCCTGCCCCTGCTGGGCGGCGGATTGGGCGTTGTCATATTCCTGCTGGCTCACCGCCCGGATTTTTACCAGCACCTTGTCGCGTTCCGCCTGCGCCTGCGCCTGCGTGACATTCGCATTCGCCTTGGCCAGCGCTGCCTTGGCACTGTCCAGCAGGGCTTGCAATGGTGCGGGATCAATCTGGAACAGTTTGTCTCCTTCTTTCACATTCGAACCTTCCTTGAATTCCCGCTTGAGCAGAATGCCGGCGACACGCGCCCGCACTTGGGCGGTGCGCACCGGATCAATGCGGCCGGGCAGTTCGGTGGTGATCGGCAGTGGCTCGGTATGAATGGTGATCACCCCCACTTCCGGCGGCGGCGGCGGGGCGGCGGTTTGCGGCTTTTCTCCGCAACCGGCCAGCAGCAACAACCCCAGCGAGACGGCTGAGCCTCTTGCCCAGATTCCGATCGTCCGGCTGGTGAAAAATGTCTCTATGTTCCAATTCATACGTGTTTGTTTTTGTTATGCACGCCGGGTCGCTCTGCCGTTTGGCGGAGCGACCCGGCGATGACGCGGCCGTTTAAGGCCGCGCCGGTTCCGGTTCCCCCGAAATGGTTAAAGCCTCCGCCCGGTGATCCTTCGCGATCAGCATGTAAATGGAGGGCACCACCAGCAGCGTGAACAGCGTGCCGATGCTCATGCCGGAGACGAGCACGATGCCGATGGAGTTGCGCGCCGCCGCGCCCGCGCCGGTGACGAGTGTGAGCGGGAAATTGCCGGCAACGGTGGCCACGCTGGTCATGAGCACCGGGCGCAGCCGCAGCATGGCGGATTCACGAATGGCCTGCGACTTGGTGCGGCCCCGGCGCTGGAGCTGATTGGCGAATTCCACGATGAGAATGCCGTTTTTCGAGATCAGCCCCACCAGCGTGATCAGCCCGACCTCGGAATAAATGTTCATGGAAGTCGTCCAGCCGTCCGTCCAAAAGTGCAAGTTGGGATTGGGCATCTTCCAGAAGATGAAGATGAGCGCGCCGAAAATCGCCAGCGGCACCGAGCCGAAAATGATGATGAACGGGTCGCGGAAGCTGTTGAACTGCGCGGCCAGCACCAGAATGATCAGCACGACGGCCAGCGCGAAGGCGGGCAAAAACTTGTCGCCTTCCTTGCGCAGAAACCGCGAATCGCCGGTGTAATCCAGCTTGTAGCCGCCGGGCAAAATCCGGGCACATTCGGACTCCAGAAATTTCAGGGCGGTGTCCAGCGGCACGATGGCCACGCCGCTGAGCTTGACGGAATTCAACTGCTGGAAGCGGTTCAGCGAGCGCGGCGTGGTGTGTTTTTCCAGATGCGCGAACGTGCTGACCGGAATGAGCTGGTTGCCCGGCCCCTTGACGTAGGTGTTCTTGAGCTGGGCGGCGTTCAACCGCGCATCGCGCACTATTTGCGGAATGACCTTGTAGCTGCGGCCGGAAAGGTCAAACCGGTTGACATAATTGCCGCCGACCAACACGCCGAGATCCGAGCCGACCGATTGCAGGTTCAGGCCGAGCGCGGCAACTTTGTCGCGGTCAATGACGAGCTCCTCCTCCGGCTGGTCCACCTTCGTGTCCAGCACCGGCGGAAAGGCAAACATGCCGTTCGTCGCGCAAATCCGCTGCAACTGCTGCGCATACTTCAAGATGTCCGCCGGCTCGCCGGTCGAGGACAGCACGAGGTTCAACGGGAAATTTTCGCCGCCCGTCGGCAGCGGCGACGGCGTGACCATGTGCATGGCGATGCCGGGAATCTGGTTCACCATCGCCTGCACCTGCGGCACGATTTGAAACACCGTCCGCTTGCGTTCACCCCACGGCTTGAGCACCATGCCGCCGAAGCCGAACGTCGGCTGGGTCAGTTGAAACACCTGCTCGGTTTCCGGGATTTGCAGAAACATGGCCCCGGCTTTGTTCGCGTAAAAGGCCGTTTGATCAATCGTCGAATCCGGCGGCGTTTCCACCACGCCGAAAATCACGCCCTGATCTTCCGCCGGTGCCGGCTCCTTGGCCTGCCACGCCATCTTGAACATCGGAATCGTCAGCAGGGTAAGCCCGATCCAGACCGCGTAGATCAGCGGCCGCCGCGCGAGCGTCCAGTCCAGCACCCGGCCGTAAAAATCTTTCAGCCGGTCGAAATCGCGGTTGATGCGGCCGGCGAGACCGTGTTCCTCGCGGTCATGGTTCAACAGCCGCGATGCCATCACCGGCGACAGCGTCAGCGCGACGATGCCGGAGATGAACACCGCGCCCGCCAGGGTCAGCGCAAATTCACGGAACAGCGAGCCGGTCAGGCCGCCTTGAAACGCGATGGGCGCATACACCGCCGCCAGCGTGATGGTCATGGCGATGACCGGTCCGATCAGTTCCCGCGCCCCCAGCAGCGCCGCTTCGACGGGCGTTTTGCCCTCGCGCACATGGCGCTCCACGTTTTCCACGACCACGATGGCGTCGTCCACCACGAGGCCGACCGCCAGCACGATGGCCAGCAGCGTGAGCAGGTTCAGCGTGAAGCCGAATACCTGCATCAGGAACACGGCGCCGATGAGCGACAACGGGATCGCCACCAGCGGAATCAGCACCGAACGGAATGAGCCGAGGAACAGGAAGATAACGACCGACACAATGACCAGGGTGATCACCAGCGTATAAACCACCTCGTGCAACGCATCGGCAATGTAAGCGGTCGCATCATAGGCCACGCGGGCGTTGAGACCGGTCGGCAAATCTTTCTCGATCGAGGCCATCTGCTTGCGCACCGCCTTGATGACATCCAGCGAGTTCGCATTGGGCAGCACCCAGATGCCCATGAAGACGGCGCGTTCTCCGCTCATCCGCACCTGCGAATCATAGTCCTCCGCGCCCAGCACCACATCCGCCACGTCGCTCAACCGCACAAGCTGGTCGCCGTTCCGGCGCACGACCAGGTTTTTGAATTCCTGCACGGAACGCAAATCCGTGTTGGCCGTGAGGTTGACCTGGATGAGCGAGCCCTTGGTGTGGCCCACGGCGGAAAGAAAATTATTCGCCATCAACGCCGTGCGGACATCGCTGGGGCTGACGTTGTAGGCCGCCAGCCGGTCGGGCTTGAGCCAGATGCGCATCGCAAAGGTGCGTCCGCCGAGGATGTCCGCCTTCTGCACGCCTTCAATCGCGGTCAACTGCGGCTGCACCACGCGCGTGAGGTAGTCCGTGATCTGGTTCGCCTGGAGAATGTCCGAGGAGAAACTCAGGTAGGCCGAGGCAAATTGCGAGTCGGCGGTGGCGATGGTGAGCGTGGGGATTTCCGCTTCCGGCGGCAGGTCGTTGCGCACCTGGTCCACTTTCGAGCTGATTTCCCCAAGCGCCTTTTTGGAGTCGTAGTTCAGCCGCAGATGCACGGTGATGGTGGACAGGCCCAGCGCACTGGACGATTCCATGTAATCAATGCCGTCGGCCGCGGCGATGGCACGCTCCAGCGGCTGGGTGACGAAGCCGCGCACCAGGTTCGCGCTGGCGCCGACATAGACGGTCGTCACCGTGATCGTCGCGTTTTCGCTCTGCGGATATTGCCGGACGTTGAGTGAGCGGATGGCCTGTAGGCCCGCGATCAGAATGAGCAGGCTGACCACCGTTGCCAGCACGGGCCGGCGGATGAAAAGATCCGTGAAAGATTTCATGCGCGTGGCGGTTTAGCTGTTTGGCGGGTTGGGTTTCAAGGAGGCGGCCGGCGAGTTGGTGTTGTTTTCCAGCACGCTGTCGCCGTTGTGCAATTTAAAGAGACCTGCCGACACCACCCGGTCACCGGCCTTCAAGCCGGATTCCACGCTGACAAAATCTCCGAGCGCCCGGCCGGTGCGGATGAACTTCTGCTGCACGATCAGGCTGGTCACGCCGTTGGTTGTCTGCGGTTCAACCAGATAGACCGCATCGCCATAGGGCGCGCTCAGGACGGCCGTGGATGGAATGGCGAGCACACTGTTTTCGCCCGCCAGATCCACCGCCACACGGACAAACATGCCCGGCCGGAGCAGTTGTTTCGCGTTGGCAAATTCCGCCCGCAACTGAACGCTGCGCGTGGTCGCATTGAGGTCCGGATTGATGGCCGTCAGTTTGCCTTCAAACTGCTGGCCAGGGTAGGCATCCGTGGTGACGCGCACTTTCAAGCCTGTTGCCAGCCTGCCCAGGTCCTGC
Organism: bacterium; assembly: GCA_021781185.1. Taxonomy (GTDB): domain Bacteria; phylum Verrucomicrobiota; class Verrucomicrobiia; order Limisphaerales; family UBA11358; genus UBA11358. The sequence goes on along the minus strand of JAJXXI010000051.1, from coordinate 1,321 downwards.
TGTGGCAGCGAAAAATCCACATACATTGGCGTGAGCGATTGCAGGGAGACGATGCCCTTGCCCACATCCAACTGTTCCCCGAGGTTCACCAGCCGGATGCCGAGCTTGCCCGAAAACGGGGCGCGGATGGTCTTCTTGTCAATCGTGGCGCGGATGGCGTCGGCATTCGCCTGGCTTTCCTGCAACGTCGCCTCCGCCTGATCCATTTCCGACTGCGAAACGGTTTTGTCCGTTCGGAGCTGGCGGGTGCGATCGGCGTTGAGCCTGGCCAGTTTCACCTGGGCCTCGGTGGCTTTTAATTGCGCCACCTCGGTGGAGGTGTCCAGCTTCACCAGCAGGTCACCCTTGTGCACCGTTGCCCCGGATTCAAAAGCGATTTCGCTGACCGTCCCGGCGACTTCGGGCGATATGGTCACGCCCTGCGCCGCCGTCACCGAGCCGACGGCCGGCAGACTGTCCGGCCAGTCTTCCGACCGCGCCACCGCGGTGGCGACGGTTGCCGGCGGCGGCACCATTTTGGTGTTGATCAAGGTGCGGATTTGCAGCGCCTTGACGAGGCCCAGCACGCCGGCCACCACCACGACAATAATCAGTCCCAGTATGAGGTTTTTCTTCATGTTGCTCCTTGTTTAAAATTCAGTTCTTCCCGCCCGCCGGTTTTGGCCCGGCACCGGCCAGAAACAGTTCCACAATCCGCTTCGCCGTCAACTGGTTCGGCTCGCAGCCGGCGCAGACGAGGTGGCCAACGAGATAAAAATTAACCAGCCCGTAAAAACCGAAGGCGATTTCCTGGCTGTCAAAATGCTTGTCCAGCTCGCCGCTTTTCTGGGCGCGTTTGATGAGGCTGTGGACGAATTCAAAGTTGCGTTCGCATTTTTCCGCGCAGGCGGCGTCTTTGGGCACCTCGCCGGGCGCGGCGAACATCGTGGCAAAGGAAATCCGCATCAATTCGCGGTTCTCGCGGAAATAGGCGAACAGCGCCGTCAGCGCGGCCTCGAGTTGATCGCGGATGCCAGTGTATTTGCCGGCGGCCTCCTGCAGCAGCCGGTAGCGTTCGTCATGCGCCTCATGGACCAGCGCTTGAAACAACCCGGCTTTGTCGGCAAAATGATAATACAACGCCGGCTTGGAAACCTTGGCGTCATCCACAATGTGCTGGACCGAGGTGGCGGCATAGCCGGCATCGGCGAAGCGCTTGAGCGCGGCGCTGAGAATGTGCTGTCGGGTGTCGCTGACGTCTTTGGCCATAACCTACCGAACGGTAGGTAATGGCCGAAGCTTTGTCAAATCTTCGTTGGTGGCCGGCTCAAAGGCTTGAAAC
>JAJXXI010000593.1 GCA_021781185.1 bacterium | reverse complement strand
ATAGGAGGTGATGGAGGATCGTTTAGCGGGAGCGATGCGGGCTTTGTCAACGTCGGCACCGACCATGACACGGGAGCCTTCGCGGTGGCCTCCATTCGCGGTTGGTGGCGTTTTGAAGGCCGAGATTTGCATCCCACTGCGCGGAAGATTCCCATCACCGCCGATGGCGGTGGCAGCAATGGTTCCCGGTTGCGACTGTGGAAATTGGAATTGCAGAAGCTGGCGGATGAAACCGGGCTGTCGCTTTCAATCTGTCACTTTCCACCCGGCACCAGCAAACGGAACAAGATCGAGCATCGCCTCTTTTCTTTCATCTCCTCAAATTGGCGGGGAGAGCCGTTGCGGGATTACGAGACCATCGTGAACTTGATTTCCAAAACCACCACGGCAAAGGGATTAAAAGCAACCTGCCGCTTGGATCGTCGAAAATATCCCACAGGCCGGAAAGTTTCCAACCAGGAAATGAAGCGGGTGAACATGGAACGCAATAAGTTCCATGGCGAATGGAACTATCTCATCAGGCCAAACTCCCTAACAGGAGTTGCTACCTTTATTTATTAACGCGGCCTTAGTGCGCTGTCCGGAAGAGGGCGGGCTGGTTTTCTGCTACGACCACACCGAAGTGCTGACGTGGCGGCATCTCAATGTGTTCCAGCACCGCTGCGAGATCACCTGCCGGCTGCCGCGTTGCAAATGCCGACAGTGCGGCCATATTTTTCGAGTGCGCCCGCCGTGGGAGGGCTTGAGCACGCACTTCACCAAGGAATTTGAAGCCTTCGCGCTGCTGCTCATGCGCGAGATGCCCATGAGCACCGCCGGCAAACTTCGCCTGCCTCAGTTCTAACTCCACCGAAAACAGCGGGGAACCCATGATGGTTACTCAAGCGATTATTTTCCATCCACTTACACCCAGTTCAATTAAACCACGCAACTTCCTTTGAATTCATTTTGACGACGACTGTCCATTGTTCTAGCGTGTGATGTCCAGATGAAGCTCTCTCCGTTCAAATTATTGATGGTGCTTGCGGTTGCGAGTGCCGGGTGGCCATTGATGGCGCAAGAGTCCATCATCTATTCCCCCCCCTCAGACGAGAAGTCGGACCAGCCCAATCCCATCATGGTCAATCCAGACCGGCAAGTGAGTGCGGGAGATTACAACGCGCCGCGTAAAATTTTCAATAATTTCGCCCCGACCCTGCCCATGCCACAGCCAATTTATTATGGCAACACAGATCCGGCGGTATTGGATGCCCTTAATAAACGCAGAAACTGGACGCTGCTCACCCCGGCGCAAATTCTCGGCGTGCAGACGCCCGAAGAAATTCTCGGTCTCGACTCGCTGAAACCGGAAAATAAAATGTCACTTGATCAGCAGTTTCTGATGCGGCTGGAAAGCAAGTCCGCAAGCGGGGTGAACGCTGGAATAGCCACCTACGGAACCACACCGGATCATAGCGAATACAACAAGTATGATGGGAGCGATCCCTCCGGACGAGGCAATCCATTTAACCGGGCAAAAAACAACAAGCTAGACTTTTCAAGTGGCAGCACTGGCAATGGTCTGCTAAAAGCAGGCCAGTCAGATGCTCAAGACAACTATTTCAAGCAGTTTTTTAACGAGGTGGATTCCGCCTCCTCCCGGCAGCAAACCTCGGGTTTCCAGCAAAGATCCGATTCTCCGTGGACCAGCCCGTTTGCCCAGCCAAACCAGCCAAAAATTTCACAGGATCAAATTGATGCCATGGATCGTTTTCGGGCCTTGATGAATCCCGGCGCTTCGCCGAATGCCACCCCGATCAGCTACTCAACGCCGGCGAAACCAGTGCCGGATCCGTATCTCCAAAAACAACCGCAATATAACCCGGTAGGACGCTCCTTCGCCCCACTGGGCAGCGACGCCGCTGGCCCCACCGGCATTCAGCCCTTGCCCGGCCTCACCGGCCCAACGCAGAAATCGGCGGCGGGCAGACCATCCTGGCAGGCACAAATGCCTCCTTGGATGCAAGGCGGCCCTCAGCCGCATTGATCCCCAGAGAATTAGTAGGCGGACGTGCCGAGCATGACCTGCTCCAGAGTGGAAACCCCGTCACGGGCGCGATCCAGCGCCACCGTGCGCAGCGTGCGCATTCCCTGATTAACCGCCAGCTTGGCCATTTCGCGCGTGCTGGAACGGGAGATGATCAGTTTGCGAATCTGGTCCGTAATCGTCATGGCCTCGATGATGGCCATACGGCCGACATAACCGGAATTTTTGCACCGGTCACATCCCCGTCCGCGGAACAACTGAACCCCTTCAAACATGGCGGGATCAATGCCGAGATCCTCATACATCTTGGCGGGATACGTCACGGGTTCCTTGCAATGCGAACAGATCCGGCGCATCAGCCGTTGTGCGCAGGACAGGATGACGGACGACGAAATCAAAAAGGGCGCGATGCCCATGTCATCCAGGCGGGCGATCGCGCCGGGCGCATCATTGCAATGCATCGTGGACAACACCTGGTGGCCGGTCAACGCGGCTTCAATGGCAATTTCCGCCGTCTCGGTGTCGCGGATTTCCCCGATCATGATGATGTCCGGATCCTGGCGGAGGATCGAGCGCAGCGCGTTGGCAAAGGAGAGGCCGATTTCCTTTTTCGTGGGCACCTGATTGATGCCGGGAATCTGAAATTCCACCGGATCCTCCACGGTGATAATGTTCCACGCCGGGTTGTTCAACTCATTCAGCGCGGAATAAAGCGTGGTGGTCTTGCCGGAGCCGGTCGGGCCGGTGACCAGAATCAGGCCGTGCGGCGCGTCAATGGCGGACTTGAACTGCTTGAAGGTGTCGGCGTCCAGCCCGAGCTTGTCAATGCTGGCGGATAAATTGGTCTTGTCCAGCACCCGCAGCACGATTTTCTCGCCATGCACCGTCGGCAGAATCGAGACGCGCAAATCAAAATCCCGCCCGCTCACCTTGACCCGCATGCGCCCGTCCTGCGGCAGGCGGCGCTCGGCGATGTCCAGGTTGCTCATGATTTTGAAACGCGATGCCAGCGCAAGCTGCATGACTTTCGGCGGCGGCGTGGCGTCCAACAGCACACCGTCCACGCGGTAACGCAGGCGCATGGTTTTTTCAAACGGCTCCAGATGAATGTCGCTGGCGCGATCCTTGATGGCCTGCAAGACGATGAGGTTGGCCAGCTTGATGACCGGGGCTTCTTCGCTGGACGCAGCCAGTTGGTCGAGATTGACTTCCTCGGTCGTCTCCTTGACGGACTCAATCGTTTCACCATCGCCAATGGCATCACTGCGCTTTTGCGCGTCCTGAATGATGTCCTCCATGGACCCGCTCTTGGCGGCATCTATGGCACTGAGCTTGTCCGTGATGGCTTTCTCCGAAGCAATGAGCGGCGTGACCTCCAGCTTGGTGATGCGCTTGATATCATCGAGCGCAATGACATTCAGCGGATCCGCCATCGCCAGATATATCCGGTTCTCCAGCCGGCTGACGGGAATCACCTTGTGGTTGTGCGCCAAATCGCGCGGCACCAGATCAATCAGCTCCGGCAGTATGTTGACGCGGGCCAGGTTGATGGGCGAGACGTTCAACACCCGGCCCATGCTCATGGCCAAGTCGTCCGGGCTGACGTATTGCCGGTCCTTGTCAATGAGCAGCTTGACCAGCCGCGAGCCTTCTTTTTTCTGGCGTTCGAGCAGTTCCTCGATCTGATTCGGGCTCAACAACCCGTCCTCGACGAGGGCGTCGGCGATTCGTTCGGCGAATGACTTGATTTTGGCCATGATCAGCGGAACGCTTTGCGCAAGTTGGAGACAATCTCGTTGGGGGCGGCGACATACCACAACAAACGGTGGTTAGTCGCCTCGGCAAGTTCCTTAGCGGCCTGCTGGTTGAACGGGTTGGCCGTCGCCACCAATATCGCCTTGCTCATCCGGTCAAACGGCAGCACACACCAGCGCCGGCACACCTCCGCCGGGAAACCACGCGCCAGATCCATGTCCACGTCGTAGCGGTCCAAAGGCAGATACGCCAGACGCGACTTGTCCGAAATCAACCGCAATGATTTTTCAACCGGCAAAACGCCCTTGTCTTGCAGGGTCTGAACGAAAGGCGGCACCGGATCCGACGGCACGCGCATCATATCCTCATTGCGCCAGCACAAGTCAAAATCTCCCGCCGTGATGAGTTTGCTCTCCACGAATATCCGATACATCATCTTGCGGCCGTCATCCACATCCTCGGATGTCGCCATCCGGGTCTTGCGGTGGATCATGACCGTTTCGGTCATGGGCAGGGATTCGGCGGCGGGTTGCTCGACCGAATTGCCGGCCCGGTCCTCGATCTCCTTCAACGCCGTCCGCACGTCTTCATCATCGGGGAGCCGTTGCAGCACTGTTTCATACTCGAGGATGGCAGAGGACAATTGCCCCTGCTGCAAATAGGCCTGGGCGATCCGCTTGGACGTGTTCACCAAATCCTGCTCGCGGCCCAGCTTGGAATACGCCTCCTTCAAAATTTCCAGGGACTGCGTGTCGCCCGGCTGCGACTGCACAATCACCTCGAACATCTCAATTGTTTGCAGTAATTGAGCTTCTTCCCCTGTATTTAATGTTCCGGTCGCCATTGGGTGTCTAAAACCAGCAAATTTACTGCCAATCTAGTGGGCTGCCGTCGGCAACGCAATCCAAACCCGGAGCAATTCGCTTTTGCTTTCACCTGCGGCGGCTTCCTGATAAAACCTTCGCAAGGTGGAACTACCCAGACCAGTCATGACTCCCGGCACCGGCGAACGCCTGCTGCGCTTCGTCGGCGATAAAATCATCTTCACTCTTCGCGACGAGAACCCAACCACTGCGCACCAAAAATGGCAGGCCCGCCTCCGCACCAATCTGGGCCGCGCCGCCACCCGTCGCCGCGAAATCATCGCCGCCCATGCCGGCGGGGCCGCCCTGGCCGATGCCTCCTGGCGGGATCTCCCCATGCAACGGACCGCAGATGGGTGGAAAATCGAACTGCCCGTGGTCGAGACCGGCTATTTCAAGGCCAAAGCCTACCTGCTTGATGGGAAAAAATGGCAGCACTGGCCGGACGGTGCGGATGCGGGCATTTCCGTTCATCCCAACTTCGCCCGCACCGCCAACACGATTTATTGCGCTTTCACCCGGCTGTTTGGCGCGTCCAAGCGGCTGGCCTCCACCGAGGACGCCGGTCTGGAGGCTCAGCTCAAATCGCTGGAAGCGGGCGGCTACGCCACGCTCCCGCCCTCGGGCAAATTTCGCGACCTCACCCGCCAGCTTCCACACATCGTTCACCGGCTCGGCTGCCGCATTCTTCACCTGCTGCCCGTGCATCCGACGCCCACGACCTATGCGCGCCTCGGCCGCTTCGGCAGCCCTTATGCCGCGCTGGATCTGACGGCGGTTGACCCGGCGCTCGTCGAATTCGACAAACGCGCCACCGGCATCGAACAGTTCTGCGAGCTGACCTACGCCGCGCATTCGCTCGGCGCGCGTGTTCTCATTGACATCGTCATCAACCACACCGGCTGGGGCTCAACCTTGCAGGAAAATCATCCCGAGTTTTTCCTGAAAAAACCGGATGGCGAGTTCGCCAGCCCCGGTGCCTGGGGCATGGTCTGGGAAGATCTGGTTGAACTGGAACAAAATGACGTCGCGCTTTGGGACATCATCGCCGACTCGCTCCTCACCTGGTGCCGGCGCGGTGTGGACGGTTTCCGTTGTGATGCCGGCTACAAAATTCCCGCGACCGCCTGGCAATACATCATCGCCCGGGTGCAGGATGAATTTCCCGAAACCATTTTTCTGCTCGAAGGCCTTGGCGGCGCGTGGGAGACCACGGAACTTCTGCTGACGGAAGGTGGCATGCAATGGGCCTACTCCGAGCTGTTTCAAAATTATTCCGCCCGCGACATCGCGGGTTATCTCGACTACGCCAACCGCCAAAGCGAACGCCTCGGCACCTACGTCCACTATTCCGAAACGCACGATAACGACCGCCTCGCCAAAAAAGGTCGCGCCTGGTCGCTGCTGCGCAACCAGCTCTGCGCCCTCACCAGCCCGACCGGCGGCTTCGCCTTCACCTGCGGCGTGGAATGGCTGGCCACCGAGAAAATCCGCGTCCACGGCAACACCGGACTAAACTGGGACTGCCCGGAAAACATCATCCCCGAACTCGCCCGACTTAACGGGCTGCTCGCCTCCCATCCCAGTTTTTTTGACGGCGCAAGCCTCACGCGTCTGAGCGCGCCGGACTCGCCGGTCTTCGCCCTGCTCCGCGAATCCGCCGAGGGCAAGGATCCCGTATTGATTTTGGTGAACCCCGATTTGGAAAAGGAAAACTGCCTCACGCTGGACGCTTCCGCCCTCCGTCTTCCACTGTCCTCCTTGCAAGTGGATCTGCTGGGCCAGTTGCTGCCCAGGATTATCTTCCTGAAGGACCAGGCGTCCTTCACTCTTTCGCCTGGCGCAGCCTGTTGTCTCGCGCCGGCCGAAACACCCGCCGGCCTGAGCGGCGATGATTATCGCCGCGCGCGCGCGCAAGCCGCCTTCGCCATCGAGTCGCTGAATCAAATTATCCCGGTTGAAATCGTGGACGGGCTTGACTGGCGCTGGCTTGCAGAACAAGTTGACCGCTCGCCGAAACATTTCCTCGCGGCCGCCAGCGAATGCGCCTGGCGCAAACCCGTCACACCGCTGCCTGACTTGTTGGCCGAGGTCGAAGCGGGGAAAATTCTCCCGCTCGTGGTCGAATGGACTTTGCTGGACGCCCGCCGCGTCACGATGATTCCGCACAGACACTGGCTGCTGGTGACCGATGCCACGCCATTCCGCGCCACACTGATCTTGCGTCCCCCGGAACGAGGGTCCGCGCCGGCTTCCCTTCATGTTCAATCCATTGCCGCCGGCAACTGCCATGTCGCCTGCTTCGCCCCGCGTGAATTGGCAACGGAAGCTGAACTGTTGCTGGAACGCTACGCCACGACTTCGCCGCATATCTCGGCATCCATTCAATTCCTCGCCCCCGTTCCCACGTTGTCCGGCCCGCCCGCGCCCGCGCCGGCGGATTTGGTTCTGCTCACGAACGGCATCGGCGGCATGGCGCGCTTGTGCGTGGATCTGGGGCGGGTGAATTCGAAATACGACTGTGTTCTGGGCGCGAACCTGAACCCAGCCGTGCCGGTGGACCGGCATGTCTTTGTGAAACGCCTCCGCGTCTGGGTGAATGCCGACGGCTTTCTCTCGCCGCTCAATTTCGCCAATCTCGTCACCTTCGAAGCCGGGCCGCCCGCGTGCTGGAAATTCATCGCCAATGCCGGCGACGGCCGCACGGTTGAAATTGAATTGCGCGCGGAAATGTTGCCGGAACAAAACACTGTCGTTTTCCAGTTCCGCCGGCCGACGGAGAAACTGGCGCACGGCAAACAATTGCCCGCTCATGCCGACGTGCGCCTGACCGTGCGCGCGGATATCGAGGACCGGAATTTCCACAGCGAGACCAAACGCAATGGCGGCGCGGATTTTCATTTTGCGTCCAACACGCACCTGCTTCCGACACCGGGCACCCCAAACGTGTTCCAAACCGGTTTTGCGTTCACGCCGGCTCCGGACCGGCAACTGCGTGTTTTCGCAGACACGGGTGAATACCATCCGCAGCCCGAGTGGTGCGAAAACATCCCCCACCCCGTCGAGCAGACGCGCGGCCAGACCGCCAGTGGCGATGCCTACAGCCCCGGCTGGTTTGACCTGCCCCTGGCCAAGGGCACCGTGGCAACACTGGTGGTGACGGCGGGAACGGAAGAAAGGGCACAACGGGAAGGTGAGAACGGAAAAGTTCAAAGTGATTTCGCCTCGCGGCTGGTCCACGCCGCAAAACAATTTGTCGTCCGCCGTGACGATGGCAAAACGGTCATCGCCGGCTACCCATGGTTCCTCGACTGGGGCCGTGATTCACTCATCTGTGCGCGCGGACTGCTGGCAGCCGGATTGACGGAGGAAGTCAAACAGCTTCTGCTCACCTTCGCCAAATTTGAGCAGAACGGCACCCTGCCCAACACCATTCACGGCAACGACGTTTCCAACCGCGACACCTCCGACGCGCCGCTGTGGTTTGCCATTGTCTGTGAAGACCTCGGCGAAAGGAAATTTTTCGACACGCGCGTTGACGCCAGCCGCACCGTCCGCGACGTGCTGACGAGCATCGCGGAAAATTATGCCAAAGGCACGCCCAACGGCATCCTTATGGACGCTGACTCCGCGCTCATCTGGAGTCCGAGCCATTTCACCTGGATGGACACCAATTACCCCGCAGGCACGCCGCGCGAAGGGTATCCTGTCGAGATTCAAGTGTTGTGGATCCGCCTGCTGCGCCTGCTCGAAAACATCAGCGACCCGGCCGGCCGGAAAAAATGGCGGGACCTTGCCAGTCGCGCGACCGATTCTTTTGAACGCCTGTTCTGGCTTGAAGACCAGGGCTGGTTTGCGGACGTGTTGCTGGCCAAACCACGCGTCATCGCGCGGGACGCAACGCCGAGCGACGCGTTGCGCAGCAACTTTCTTTTCAGTGTCAGCCTCGGATTGGTAACCGGGGAACGGGCGAAACGCGGCGTTGCAGCCGCGCAAAAACATCTCGTGGTGCCGGGCGCGCTGCGCTCGCTCGCCCCGCTGCCGGTGTCCATTCCACTGCCCATACGGCACGACGACCATCTGCTCAACAACCCGAGCGAACCGTATCGCCCGCGTTATGAGGGAGACGAGGATACGAGCCGCAAGCCCGCCTATCACAACGGCACAGCGTGGACCTGGACGTTCCCCACATTTTGCGAAGCACTGGCGCGGGCCTGGGACTGCTCGCCGGAATCCGTGGCGGCGGCCAAGAGCTATCTCGCCAGCACGGAAAAGCTGTTGAATTCCGGCTGCCTCGGCCAACTTCCCGAAATCCTGGATGGCGACGCGCCGCACACGCAGCGCGGCTGCGATGCGCAGGCCTGGGGCGCCACCGAGGTGTTGCGGGTGTGGAGATTGTTAAACCAATAGGTCACCCCCACCTTTACTTGACGCCCTCTTTACGTTGCTCGGAAAAGTTATCCAGTAAAATCTGACGCGGTGCTATTGAACCA
>JAJXXI010000694.1 GCA_021781185.1 bacterium | reverse complement strand
TACATCGGCATGTTGATCGGCTCGCAGGCGTTTCAGGAAACCCCCAGGCACCACGCACCGGCCATCATCCTGGCGATGGTGCCTTCCATTGCGAACTGGGGCCTGACCATGATCAACAATGCGCTGGCGTCGGCGGGCATCAATTCGGTGTCCAATGATCTGGCGGGAAACATGTTGAACAATGGCATTTTCTACCGGGGCCTGGAGACGCTGGGCGGCGGCTCGACCCTCGGCGGCCTCATTCTCGGCGCGACGGCGGTGTGCATCATTGACCGGCAACTGATCAAGGCCTCCGGCTTTGCGCTGGCGGGCGCCGTCCTGACGTTCTTCGGCCTGATGCACGGCCAGCAAATCGGCATCGCGGTCTCGCCCATGGTGGCCGCCAGCTATCTGGTCGTGGCCGTGATCATGATCGGCTGCGCGAAATATGCGAGGCCCGCGAGCGAACCGCTGGAGGCGCTGGAACCCGACGCCATCGAGGGGGAAGCCACCCCGGCCTGAATCGGAACCGGTCCGTTTTCCTCAGCCGGAGCGGCGGTGACCGCTCCGGCTTTTTAGTCCGCCAACGCCGCCTTTCTGGCCGGCGAAAAACCTGTTAAGACATTTTTATGGCAATTGATTCCAATCGCGTTCTCAAGCTGAAGGACCTGTTTCAGGTCTCCGGCTGGCAGCAGAAGCTTCCGTGGCAGCCCTTCCAGCCGGGCGTGGACATTTATCGCTTGTATGAGAACGGACCGGAAGGCCCCAACGCCGCGCTGCTCCGTTTCCAGCCCGGCGGGCGCGTGCCGCTTCACGAACACACCGGCTACGAACACATCTTCGTCTTGTCCGGTTCACAGGTGGATGAAAACAGCGAGGCCACGACCGGCTCGCTCATCATCAACCCGCCCGGCACCAGCCATAGCATCTTGAGCGAGAACGGCTGCATCGTGCTGGCCATCTACGAGAAGCCGGTGAAATTCTTGAAAGGCCCCAATGAACCAGGCTGAACGACCTGTCCTGCTCGCCGTCAACGGCACCTTGATGCGCGGACTGGAACTGAATCCCAATCTGCTCGCCGTCAACGCCGCGTTCGTCCGCGAAACCGTCACCGAACCCGCCTACCGGCTGTGGTCCATCCACGACCGGCATCCCGCCATGGTGCGCGTGGCAACCGGCGGGATGGCCGTGACGGTGGAAGTCTGGTCCGTGCCGGCGGTGGGCGTGGCGATAATTCTCCTGCAGGAACCGCCCGGCCTGAGCATCGGCAAGGTCAAGCTCGCCGATGGCTCGGAGGTGCTGGGCGTGCTGGGCGAACCGGTTCTTTGCGAGGGCAAAAAGGAAATCACCGCGTTCGGCGGCTGGCGGAATTATTTGGCCGGAAAAATCCCAAGCCGCTGACCGCCGGCGGAAATATCATTTTCAGCGTCAATGGGGGTCGTGCCCGTGCGGAATGGCGCACGCGTGCTGCCAGGCGTGCAACAGATGACTGATGATTTCGTCCACACCCACGCCATGCTTCACCTGCGCAAACACAAACGGGCCGTCACCGCGCATCTTCTTCGTGTCGCGCTCCATCACCGCCAGATCCGCGCCGACGCCGGCGGCCAGATCGGTTTTATTGATCACCAGCAGGTCGGATTGCGTGATGCCCGGACCGCCCTTGCGCGGAATCTTGTCGCCGCCGCAAACGTCAATCACTTGAATCGTGTAATCCGCCAGTTCGCGGCTGAAGCACGCCGCCAGGTTGTCGCCGCCGGATTCGATGAACAGGATTTGCGGATGGAACTTCCCGTGCAAATCTTCCAGCGCGAGGAGATTCGAAGAAATGTCTTCGCGGATCGCCGCGTGCGGGCAGCCGCCGGTTTCCACCGCGCGGATGCGTTCGGCGGGCAGTGCGTGGTGCCTGGTTAGAAATTCGCCGTCCTCCTTGGTAAAGATGTCATTGGTCACGGCGGCGATGCTCATTTTCGCGCGCAGCCGCAGGCAGAGCTGCAGGAGCAATGCGGTTTTACCGCTACCCACCGGCCCGCCGATGCCGACGGTGAACGCGCGGCGCTTGAAATCGCGATCCAGCGGCAGCTCGCGATCGTGGAAATGCCCGGGCGAGTCGGCGTGTTCGTGGGTGTGGCCGTTGCCACCGTGCGAGTGAGCATGAAGATTTGATTTCATAAAAGTTCAGCTTTGGAACAGCCGCGAATACAGCCGGTCCTGCGCACCCTGCCACAAATCGAGCAGCGGCGAAGTCTGTGCGAGATCATCCAGCGTGAACGGCTGACAGCGGATGAGCACCGCTTCCGCCCGCACCGACAGGCGCTGCTGCAACATCTGCGCCTCCATCGGACCGACGATGTTCAGTCGCACCGCCGCCGCCAGCACGCCGCGCAACTGGTTGAAAAAAAACAGGCGAAGCGCGGTTTGCCTCGGAACCATCAGCTCACGCGAGAGCGCGCCGAAGACCGGCGCAAGATGGGCGAATTCGACATCCGATTTGGGATTTCCGATTTCCGATTTGAAGATCCGCTCCACCGCCGTCATGAACGCCCGGCCCTGCGCCCGGCTGGCGCGATTGGCGACGTGATTCGTTGTGAATGCCTCGCAAAGCTGGTCCAACTCGCCCAGCGTTTCCGGCTCATCAAAGGCGGCGGTGACAAAAGGCAGCGTCGCGTGCCCCAGTTGTTGCAGCCCCGCCTCGATGAAAGAGCAAAGTTCAGTTTGATTGCGAACTTCGCCGTGCTGCCACGCCGCCTCCAGTCCGAGTGAATGCGCAAAACCACCGGTGGGAAAAGCCGAATCCGCCAGTTGCCAGAGCCGCCAGTCGGAAGGGTTCTCATGCAGCGCACCAGCGTCTTGAACTGCGCCCGCCTTCTGTCGCTTTTGATGGCCAGCGATATTCAGAGCGGCAGATGGCTGCCGCTGCGGAGCGCGAAGTCCTTTCTTTGTAGCCGCCGACGTGAGGAGGCTCATTTGCTTCTTGGGTCTCATTTAATTTAGAGCCTCCTCACGCCGGCGGCTATGATCTAAAACAATTGATACCGCTGCGCCAGCGGCAGCACCTTGGCCGGCTCGCACGCCAGCAGTTCGCCGTCGGCGCGCACCTCGTAAGTTTCCGGATCCACAGTGATCTTCGGCATCGCATTGTTCCACTTCAGATCCTTCTTCCCGACCTTGCGACAACCTTTCACCGCTTCAACGCGCTTCGTCAAGCCGTAGGTTTTGCCGACGTTTTTCTGTTTCGCGAGCTTGCTGACGAAGGCAATTGAAGTCATGCCCGTCGCGCGGCCAAACGCGCCAAACATCGGGCGCATGAAGACCGGTTGCGGCGTGGGAATGCTCGCGTTCGGGTCGCCCATCTGCGCCCACGCGATGAAACCGCCTTTGATCACCATCTCGGGTTTCGCGCCGAACATGGAAGGCTTCCACAGCACCAAGTCCGCGAGCTTGCCGACTTCGATCGAGCCAATGACATGCGCCATGCCGTGCGCGAGCGCCGGATTGATGGTGTATTTCGAGAGGTAACGCTTGATGCGGACGTTGTCGTTGTCGCCGGTTTCCTCGGCGAGGCGACCCCGCTGTTGTTTCATCTTGTCGGCGGTCTGCCACGAGCGCGTGATGACTTCGCCAATGCGGCCCATCGCCTGCGAATCCGAACTCATCATGCTGATCGCGCCCAGGTCGTGAAGCATATCCTCGGCGGCAATCGTCTCACCGCGAATGCGGCTTTCGGCGAACGCCACGTCCTCGGGCAGATTTGGATCAAGATGATGGCAGACCATGAGCATGTCGAGATGCTCGTCAATCGTGTTGACCGTGTAAGGCCGCGTGGGATTCGTGGAACTCGGAAGCACGTTCGGCTCGCCGCAGACGCGGATGATGTCCGGCGCGTGGCCGCCACCGGCACCTTCGCTGTGATACGTGTGGATCGTGCGGCCCTTGAACGCGGCAATCGTGCCTTCGACAAAGGTGGATTCGTTCAGCGTGTCCGTGTGGATCGTCACCTGCACGTCGTGCTTGTCCGCCATGCTCAAGCAGCAATCAATGGCGGCAGGCGTCGTGCCCCAGTCTTCGTGCAGCTTCAGCCCAATCGCGCCGGCGGCAATTTGTTCAGGCAAACCGGCGGGCATGGCGGTGTTGCCCTTGCCGGTGAAACCGAAGTTGAGCGGCAGCGAATCCACCGCCTGCAACATCGCCTTGAAATAAAACGGCGCGGGCGTGCAGGTCGTCGCGCAGGTGCCGACCGCCGGGCCGGTGCCGCCGCCAACCATCGTGGTGAGGCCCGCCGCGATGGCCTCGTGCGCCTGCTGCGGACAGATGAAATGGATGTGCGAATCGAAACCGCCCGCCGTGACAATCAGTCCTTCGCCCGCGATGACTTCGGTCGTGACGCCGACGATCATGCCTTTGGTCACGCCCGCCATCATGTCGGGATTGCCCGCCTTGCCGATGCCGGAAATCATGCCGGCCTTGATGCCAATGTCGGCCTTGTAAATTCCCGTGTAATCCACGATCAGCGCGTTGGTGATGACGCAATCCAGCGCGTCCTTCGCGCCGACGCCCGCCGCCTGGCCCATGCCTTCGCGGATGACCTTGCCACCGCCAAATTTGCATTCATCGCCATAAACCGTGAAATCCTTCTCCACTTCGAGAATGAGCGAGGTGTCGCCGAGCCGGACCTTGTCGCCGGTGCTCGGGCCGAACATGTCGGCGTAGTGCGAGCGTTTCATTTTATGCGACATGGGAAAATCCTTTCGCTTTCACCCGCTTCATGGCCGCCTGCCTGCCCGCAGCGGAAACTTTGCCGCCGGCCAGATTATTGCCGCCGCGAATGACTTTCTTGCCGGCGATTTCGACGAGCCGCACGGTTTTGGTTTCGCCGGGTTCAAAACGCACCGCGGTTCCCGCCGGAATGTCTAGGCGCCGGCCGTAGGCTTTTGCGCGATCGAATTGCAGCGACGCATTGGTCTCGATGAAATGATAATGGCTGCCGACCTGGACCGGGCGGTCGCCAAGATTGGTCACGGGAATTTCCACGGTGGCGCGCCCCGCATTGAGTTCAATCTCGCCGGCCTTGATTTCACCGGCCCCGGGAATTGGCTCGTCCGCGACCGGTTTGAAGACGGAAAGCTTCGGCACGGGCAGGAAGCTGCCATGCAATGCGAGCGCCAGATTACCGTTCTCGCTGGCAATCGGATGATGCACGGTCACCAGCTTGGAGCCGTCGGGGAAAGTGCCTTCCACCTGCACATCGTAAATCATTTCCGGCACGCCGGACATGACTTGGTTGCGGCCGAGCAGTTGGCGGCCCAGATTCATCAATTCGGCCACGCTCCTGCCGTCGCGGATGAATTCCAGCAACACGGTGGCGATGAGCGCGACGGCTTCGGGATGGTTGAGCCGCAGGCCGCGGGCCAGGCGTTTCTGCGCGAGCGAGCCCGCCTGGTGCAGCGTCAGCTTGTCGAGTTCACGGGGTGAGAGATGCATGCAAAAACAAGGTCACCATTTCCACCCCCACGGATCGTCGCCGAGCAGCGCGGAGACAAACCCGAGATGGTGGTGCAGTTCCTGGCCGGTGTGTTCAACGCTTTCGCCCGCCACCCGCAGAATGGCTCCGTGACGGACCGGACTGGCGCTGGTCACAAGCGTTGCGCCGCGCTGGACGGGACGCGCAGCCACCGTTTCCAGCGAACTCGCGGTGGCGGATTTCAGCGGTTCGCCGATGAGCAGCAGCAGCGCGAAGCAATTGAAACGGCCTGTGCGGTGCGGTGAGGCAAGCAGGCCGGCCGCCGCGTCCAGCCGGACCGAATCCACGAAAACTCGCTCGCCGGCCAGAAAAACATCATTGCGGCTCTGGAAATGGTCGAAGGCCCAGCGCTCGCCGCGGGCGGCGCGGCCGGAGGTGAACCAGTCCACGAGCACCAGGCCGGCACCGGTCCCCAGATGGAACGTCTGACGCTGGCTGTAGCTCGAACCGGCGAACGGCTGCACCGGATCGGGCGCAAAAACGAGCAGCGCATTTTCTTCAACCGCCGCCCGGGTGGCATGACCGCACGCGCGCCGGCGGGGATTGCGATAGATTTTGGTGGAGGCCTGCGTGCCGAGAAAACAGCGCGCCCCATGGCCGATCCGCAGTTCCAGCCGCGTCTCGTCTCCGGCGACGAAGCCGCCGCCGAAGCTGCTGGTGCAGGCCCAGACGCTTTGCCCGCGCGGGCGGGGCGTCAGCAGCTTAAGCGGGCTGCGGGCGAAAGCGGAGGTCACGGCGCTTTGACCTGCCACCGATTCGACCTCCAGTTTCGCACAACCTGGGGCTGCGTCCTTGATTGTTGCCGGTGCCACCACAATTCAAACAGTCAGGTGTTTTTTCACGATGTCGTCGTTGAGGTGCGCGATCGGCCCTTCGGCCACAATCGCCCCGCGATCCATGATGTAAAAACTGTCGCCCACGGCGAGGCAAAAATCGAGGTATTGCTCCACCAGCAGAATGCTGATCTTCCCCTCCTTTTTGATTTTCACCAGCGTGTCGCCGATGAGGTCAATGATGTTGGGCTGAATGCCCTCCGTCGGTTCGTCGAGGATCAGAATCTTCGGATCGGTGAGCAGCGCCCGGGCAATTGCCAACTGCTGTTGCTGGCCACCGCTGAGAACGCCGCCCTTGCGCGGGAGAAACTCCTTGAGAATGGGGAAGAGTTCCAGCACGCGGTCCACCTGGCCGTTGGCCTTGGCACCGTGGACGACCAGGCCGATCTTCAAGTTTTCCCAGACGGTCAGGTGCGGAAAAATATCGCGCCCTTGCGGCACATAGCCGATTCCGTGCCGCGCACGCGCGTCGGGCTTCATGCCGGCCAGCTCGGTTCCGGCCAGCTTCACCGAACCGGCATCGGGTCGCACCAATCCGACGATGGATTTGAGCGTGGTGGTTTTGCCGACGCCGTTGCGGCCCATGAGGCAGACGAGGCTGTGCGCCGGCACGTTGAGATTCACGCCGCGCAAAATCAGCGAGCCATCGTAACTGACGTTGAGGTTGGAAAGGGTCAACATATTTAAACCCTGAATGAACACGAATGAACACCCGTCAGAACAGCCAGGGCGACGCGGATAAAAACTGCGTTGGGCCGTCGTAATAGGACGTCGCGCGACAATTTTGACTCGTGTTTGCTGGCGTTCATTCGTGGTTTAATTTTTCTTTTTGCGGCCCAGATAAACTTCCTTGACCCGCTCATCGTTCTGCACGGCATCCACGCTGCCTTCGCACAAGACAGTGCCCTGGTGCAGCACGGTGACTTTCCGGGCGATTTGGCGCACGAACGTCATGTCGTGCTCAATAACAATGATGCTGTGCTTGCCTTCGAGGCTCAGGAGGAGCTCCCCGGTCTTGTGCGTTTCCTCATCGGTCATGCCCGCAGCGGGTTCATCCACCAGCAGGAGCTTCGGGTTTTGGGCGAGCAACATGCCGATCTCCAGCCATTGCTTCTGGCCGTGGCTCAAGGCGCCGGCCTTGGACTCGGCCTTGCCCTCCAGCGCGACGGTTTTGAGAATTTCAAAAATGCGCTCGCGCCGCTGTACCGTGACGCGAAAGAAAAGCGTTTTCCAGACGCTGCGGCTGCCTTCAAGCGAAAGCCAGATGTTTTCAAAAACGGTGTGGTCAACATAGACCGACGGCGTTTGAAATTTCCGGCCGATGCCGAGCTGGTTGATCTGGGGTTCGTTCAGTTTGGTCAGGTCAGCGTCCTTGCCAAACTCGATTTTGCCGCTGTCCGGCTTGGTGCGGCCGGTGATGAGATCCAGCATCGTGCTTTTGCCCGCGCCATTCGGACCGATGATGACGCGCAGTTCGCCCACGTCCATGTAGAACGTCAGATCGGAAATGGCCTTGAACCCCTCGAATGCCTTGTTAACGTTTTCGAGCAGCAGGATGAATTCGGGGCTGGAAGTCGTGCTCATTCGGGTTTGGAAAGCGGTTTGGCCTGGGCATCCACCGATGGCAGTTCGGCGGCGGCGGCAGGAGCGGACTTGGGCGAAAACCATTTTCGTTTCAGCGCGCCGAATTGCGCGGGCAACCCGACGATGCCCTTGGGCATGAACAGCGTCACCAGGATGAACGTCAGTCCGAGAAATAGCAGCCAAAGGTCCGGATAAGCGCGCGTCGCCCAGCTTTTCATCGCGTTGATCAGAAACGCGCCGAGAACCGGGCCGATCAGCGTGCCGCGGCCACCCACGGCGACCCAGACGACCGCCTCCAGCGATTTGTCCGTGGCCATGTCGCTCGGATTGATGATGCCGACCTGCGGAACATAAAGCGCGCCCGCCAGCCCCGCGATGATCGCGGCCAGCACGAACACAAACAGTTTGAAATTCGCCGTGGAGTAGCCGGAGAACAGCACGCGGTTTTCGCTGTCGCGGATGGCGCGCTGCACCTTGCCAAATTTCGTTGCCGTGAGCCATCTGCAAAGCAGGTAGGTGCCGAGCAGCAGCAACACGGTCAGGATGTAGAGCGTCCGTTGTGTCGCATTCGAGTTCACCACGTAACCCAGGGAGGAACGCCGGGCAATCGCCGCCGGGTAGGCGTCCTGCAGGAGGATTCGATTTACCTGCAACCTCTGCGCGTCCCGCAAATCGGGAGTGATGAGCTTGATGACATTTGGCGGCACGGTGATGCCCGCGAAGCGCTTGGGATCATAGAGCTGCTGGCTGGCCATCAGCGTGTTGATGTCATCCGCCAGCGCTTGTTTCACCGGCCCGGCGGGCTGGCCGGCGGCAAAATCGGTCACGACTTGCTGCGTATTGGGCGAGAGCTGGCTCCAGATAAATTTCGACACCCCATCGGAACCGCTCTTGAGCTTGCCGGCGAGCGCCGCCGGATCCTGTATGTCAGCGGCGGTCAATGCCGGCGTGCCCAGAATGTATTTGAAATCCGTCAACCCGTTGTTGCCGCCGAACGTGAAATCGTTGCGGAAAAACATCAGGCACGCGGCGTAAGTCAGCGCCTGGGTGAGGATCGAAAAATAGACGCCGCGAATGCGCGAGCGGAAGGCCAGAAACCCGAAGACCAGCGCCACCAGTCCGGGCACGCAAATCACCGCCAGCACCGCAAACCACAAATGCTTGAAGGGGACCCAGTCTGCCGGCAATTGCGGATAGCCGAGAAAGACCATGAAATCGGGGAGGTTGCTGCGATACTGCCCCAGTTTGC
>JAJXXI010000624.1 GCA_021781185.1 bacterium | reverse complement strand
AGAAGGAAAGTGCGGAAACGTCCGCGTTCGCGGTCGGCCCGCGCGAGCCAGTTGCCTTCGAGCAGGCGCGCGAAAAATTCCTGGGTCAAATCCTGCGCGTCATGCCGGGACTGGCCGCGTCGCCGGGCGTAGGCGTAGAGCGGATACCAGTAGGTCTGGCAGAGGCGGGTGAGCGCCTCCTGCGCAAGCGTCGAATCGGCCTGGCCCGCCGCCAGCACCACCGACCAGCGGGTGGTGGCGAACACGGGCGCGGCTTTGTCGGCGGACGAATTTCCGGGAAGTGCCATTCACCGGGATATTAAGGAAACGGGGAAATTTGTTACAGGGAAATGGATTCCCAAGCCATTACCAATCCAGGATTGGCTGTCTGGCTGAACAGGCACCATTTTTTAACCACGAATGGACACAAATTCACACCAACAAAACAGACATTGCATCAACGCGGGCAATCAAGATGCTGCCCGGTGAAAACTTGTCAGCCCAGTTTCACGCCCGGTTTGACGGGGACGCCGGCGAGGAATTGCTCTGCGGTCAACCGTTTGCCGCCTTCGCGTTGCAGTTCCAGAATTCGCAGCGCGTTTTGTCCGCAGCCAACAATGATGCCGGTTTTGTCGGCGGATAAGACTTCCCCCGCCCCGCCGGATTTTTCAACCGGTTCGGCTTTCCAAATTTTCAGCAACTGCGGCTTGGGTTCCGCCTGAAGAAACGTGAACCCTCCGGGCCACGGCGAGAAGGCGCGCAGCCGGTTCCAGATTTTTTCTGCCGGCTGGCTCCAGTCAATTTTGCCATCCTCCTTCTTGATCTTCGCCGCGTAGGTTGAGCCTTCCGCTGGTTGCGGCTGAGCCCGGATGGTGCCGGCGACGTAAGCCGGAATCGTTTCAATAAGCAGTTCCGCGCCCAGTTGGGCCAGCCGGTCGTGCAAAACCTGTGAATCGTCCGTCGGCAGAATCGGCGTGCGGCGGACGGATAAGACCGGGCCGGTGTCGAGGCCGGCATCCATCTGCATGATCGTCACGCCGGTTTCGGCATTGCCATCGGCAATGGCCCATTGGATCGGCGCGGCCCCGCGATATTTCGGCAGCAGCGAGGTGTGGACATTCAGGCAGCCATGCGCAGGCACATCGAGCAATGATTGCGGCAAAATCTGGCCGTAAGCCACGACCACCATGAGGTCAGGCTTCAGTCCACGCAGTTCGGCGATGAATTTTTCGTCGCGCGCCTTGAGCGGCTGAAGCACGGGCAGGTTCAATTTTTCCGCCAGAACTTTGACGGGCGACGGCGTGAGCTTGAGGTCGCGGCCCTTGGGCTTGTCCGGCTGGGTGACGACGGCAACGACTTGAAATTGATTGTCGCCGGAAAGTTTTTCGAGGCTGGCGCAGGACAATTCCGCCGTGCCCATGAAAACAATCCGCAACGGCGTCATGGTGAAGAGCCGATTCACTTCTTTACGGCGAGCTGCAGAATATCGGCCAGCACCTTGGCCGGCGACTGGTCGGCGTTGATCTGGTGAACGCGCTTGCGGCCATAGAATTTCAGCACCGGCTTGGTTTCGCGTTCGTAGGTCTTGAGGCGCTCGCGGATGACTTCGAGGTTCGCGTCGTCGAGGCGGTTTTCCTTGATGGCGCGGCGCTGGATGCGGTGGATGAGATTTTTCTCATCGGCGCTTTTGAGGTAGAACACGGCCACGACATCCAGTGTATTGCGGAGCATTTCCGCTTGCGCCACGTTGCGCGGAATGCCATCGAGCACCAGCGTGTCCTGCTGGGGATGGAAGCGCCCGATCCTGGTGGTGTTCTGGATGAACTGGCGCCACAGCTTGATGGTTTGCGCATCCGGCACGAGCTGTCCCCGGCTGGAGTATTCGATGAAAACCCGTCCCAGCGGGCTGTCGGCGCGCAGGTTGCGGAAAACATCCCCGCAGGCGCAGTGGAAAAAATTCGGGATCACGCCGAGCACTTTGCCTTGTGTGCCCTTGCCCGCCCCCGGCGCGCCAAATAACAGAATGCTGCGGTATTTCAAGCGGTCTTGGGGATGAGGGTGATTTCCAGAATGTCCGAGAAGGGAACCGTCACCTGCCCGCTTTGGACGGTTTCAAAAATGACGTCCGTTGCGCCAACTTGGGCGATGCGTTCCACGGTGAATTGCCCCTTGGGTGTTTTGGCTTCCATCGTAAACTTCAAGGCGTCCGCCTTGGGCACACCAATGTAACTGCCAAATTTGGTCTCGATAAACCGTTTGTTGAACGTGAATTTGCCACGGGCGAACACCTGGTATTCCACCTTCTTTGTTTCCTCTTGTTTCCAGGAAACGTCCACAACCTGAATGTCCTGCGTCCCGGCAGCCTGTCCGCTGGGAACGGCCTGAACCAAAGGCTCGGCGGACTCCTCCGACACGGCCCCCTCTTTAATGGGCAGCCACAGGAAAAGCGCCGGCCCGATCAGAGGCAGCAGCGCGGATACGCCGATGACCTGCATGGGCGGACGCGCCCGGATGACGGCGACTTCAAAGCCCGCATAAAGATTGGCAACGTAAACCAGAAGCAAAATGAACAGCCCAAGCGACGAGCTCACCAAGCCGCCCAAGAGCGACGGATTGGCCGGCAATTTCATGCGTTTGACCGGGTTCAGGTGAATCTTCGGGGCAGCCGGCCGTTGCGACATGTCCGGGTCAATAAACACTTCCACATAGGACTGGAACTTGGGATTGGCCGCGAGCTGTTTCAAGGAACCCTGGGAAAAGCGACCCCAGAGCAAATTCGTATAGGTGTCGCCCGCGCGAAGCATCACGCCGTTGTCGTCGGCCTTGATGATGTCTCCGGAAAACGTCGAACCATCTGTCATTGTCACCGTCTCCGCCCTTACCGGCGTCCAACCGGCCAGGCACAACCACACGCTCAAAAGGAAAAGGAGTTTACGCACGGGGTTTTTCTAACAAACAGCACGCACGGACGAAAGCAAATTCAACCGCCCTCAACCGGTCGTTGCCCACGCCATTTTCGCCGCTTGTGAACCCGTGGCCAAAACCGGCAGGTTGGCAAGCCGACCACTTGAAACGTCAACTTCCATTCGCATTGGCCACGCCGCGCCTGCTGCTCGGCCCCTCGCCCTGCTTGCATTCAACGCGGGCAATTGGGCCGTCATCAGCCTCGGCATCGTTGCCGCCATCACAAATGGCGAAATCGTCCTCATCCACCTCATCGCCAAAACCCGCCGGTGGATGTGAGCTCCGTCTTCAGCCTGCGGAATTGAAACTGTCTCTGCCGGCACTGTCGCCTCGACACTGCGCGGCGAATTGATATTTTTGCCGGAATGTCGTTTGCACCAAAAACGTTGACCATTGCCGGCCGCGAGTTTCGTTCCCGATTGATTCTCGGCACGGGAAAATTTTCATCTCCGGAAGCCATGCGCGATGCCCTGTCCGCCAGCGGCACCGAGATGGTCACCGTGGCCCTGCGCCGCGCGGATTTGAGCGGGCAGAAAGATCCCTTCGCCAACATCCTGGAATTTATTGACCCGAAAAAATACCTGTTGTTGCCCAACACCAGCGGCGCGATGAATGCCGGGGAAGCCGTCCGCCTCGCGCGCCTCGCCGCCGCCGCCGGCCTGCCGAAATGGGTGAAACTGGAAATTCATCCCGACCCGCGCTACCTGCTGCCGGACCCGATTGAAACCTTCAAGGCAGCGGAAATTCTCGTGCAGGAAGGTTTCACCGTGCTGCCGTATATCAACGCGGATCCGGTGCTGGCGAAACGCCTGCAAGAAATCGGCTGCGCGACGGTGATGCCGCTCGGGTCGCCCATCGGCTCGAACCGCGGCATTCAGACGCGCGACCAGATCCGCATCATCATCGAACAGGCAATCGTGCCGGTCGTGGTGGATGCCGGCCTGGGCGCTCCGAGTCACGCGGCGGAAGCCATGGAACTGGGCGCGGACGCCGTGCTGGTGAACACCGCCATCGCCGTGGCGAACGATCCCAACCGCATGGGCGGTGCCTTTAAAATGGCCGTGGAAGCCGGGCGCAGCGCCTTTGAAAGCGGCCTGGGCGCCACCAGTGAAACCGCCAGCGCCACCAGCCCGTTGACAGGTTTCTTGGACTGATTCCAATCCCGGATGAGCCCGGCGAAAAACATTATTGATGGCAATGACAACCACTGAATTCAAACCGCGCCCGCGTCTGCCAGAATGGCTGCGCATCAAACTGCCCACCTCCGACAGCTTTGCGCAGACGCGCAATTTGCTTGGCGAACTCAAGCTGCACACCGTTTGCGAGAGCGCCAAATGCCCGAACCATTGGGAATGCTGGAGCAAAGGCACGGCCACCTTCATGATTGCCGGCGACCGCTGCACGCGCGCCTGCGGCTTCTGCGCCGTGGCCACGGCCAAGCCGCTGCCGCTCGAAGCCGACGAACCAATGCGCGTGGCCGAGGCGACGCGACGGATGAAGTTGAAGCATGTGGTCATCACCGCCGTGGCGCGGGACGATGTGGCCGACGGCGGTGCGGAACATTTCCGCCAGACGATTGAGGCGGTCCGCCAACTGAATCCCGGCATTGTGATTGAAGTGCTGGTGCCGGATTTTCAGGACAGTGACGCCTCGATTGAGGCCGTGCTCGCCGCCCGCCCGCAGATTTTCAATCACAACCTGGAAACCGTCCGCCGGCTGACGCCCAGTGTGCGGCACCGTGCCACTTACGACCGTTCCCTGAGCGTTTTGAAAAAGGTGAAAGACAAACGCGGCAATTCCATCTACACCAAATCCGGAATGATGCTGGGTCTGGGTGAAACGGAAACGGAAGTGCTGACGGCCATGCAGGATTTGCGCGCCGCCGGGTGCGACATTCTCACGCTCGGCCAGTATTTGCAGCCCACGCTGAAGCATCTGCCGATGGTGGAGTTTGTCTCGCCAGAGCAATTCGCCAAATTCAAGTTGCGCGCGGAGACCCTGGGGTTTGTTCATGTCGCCAGCGGACCAATGGTGCGCAGTTCGTATCACGCGGACGAGTTCAACGCGCCGCCGGCACACGGCTGAAGCCGCGCGCCGTTGCCGGATGCCGCCGGTCAAGGCATGGCAATTGGATGATGTAACAGCAGCCAGACGGCGATGGCGACGCAGAGGAAGAAAAACGCAAAACCGGCAACGGTGATGAACAGCTTGAGCCGGCGGGCCCGATCGGCGACCTGTGCGGTTTGTTTTTTTTCACCATCCATAAAGCCGGCAAACTGCCGGGTCAGGGCATCGTTAATGGCTTCTTCATTTTTCAGCTCCAGCGTGAGCCAGCGACCTTCAAATCCTTTCCATTCATCCGGCAGGCGGGCCAGCCGTTCGGCATCCGCCGGCTGAAAGCCCCAGCGGGTCCAGAAGGGCGAGGCCTCCTGCGTCCAGACGCGGAACACGCCATGGTTGGCGGCCAGCTTCTGGATTCGCTCCCAAAACAATTCCCGCGCCGCGTCGGCAATCGAAAAATCAACATAATCCTCGCTGTGAAACCGCACATGTTGCCGAACGATCTGCACACCCATCGCTCCGGCGAAGGCGCCGTGCGACTCGACAATCTGAAATTCGGTGAGGCGGGATTCCAAATCATCCGCCGGCAATCCCGCCGCCGTCCAGAGCGACCTCAGCGCGGGCAAATCGTCCACGGTGGCGCGACGGGTGTGCAATGGAAGCATGGGGGGAATTCTGTCGGAAATTTTGCCGGGGCGAAGAAAAATTTGCATTTCCGCCGCGCTGTGTAATTTTGCGCCGTCTATTATAAAACTATGAGCCACATATCCACCCAACAACTCCTCGATGCAATGCAATGGCGCTACGCCACCAAGGTTTTTGATGCCGCAAAAAAAATCCCCGCCGACATCTGGTCCGCGCTGGAACAGACGCTGGTGCTGACCCCGACTTCCTACGGCCTGCAGCCGTATCACTTCCTGATGGTGCAGGACGCCACGAAGCGCGAGGCGCTGGTGCCGCATTCCTGGGGCCAGAGGCAGGTCGCGGATTGCTCGCATTTCGTCGTGTTCACCGCCCGCACGGAAATGAAGGAAGCGGATGTGGACCGCCTCATTCAGCGCTCCAGCGCGGTTCGCGGCATCCCGGCTGAATCGCTGGCGACGTATCGCGGCATGATGCTGAGTGACATCGTCAACGGCCCGCGCGGGAAAACCGCCCACGAATGGGCCGCGCGCCAGAGCTACATCGCACTGGGCAACCTGATGACCGCCGCCGCGTTGCTGGGCGTGGACGCCTGTCCGATGGAAGGCATCAACCCGGTTGAATACGACAAGATTCTCGGGCTGAGCGGCACCGGCTACAAGACGGTTGTCGCCCTGGCCCTGGGTTATCGCGCCGCGAATGACAAATACGCTGCTCTCGCCAAAATCCGCTATGAAGCGGCTGAACTGGTGAAGGTGATTTGAGTCAGCCGTCAGACACAGTTCAAACTTCTGCCGCCGCCAGTTGCGGCAGAAGTTTGTTTTTTAAATTGGCCTGAAAAAGCGCGTTTGCTAATGTTTGAGCATGTTCAAAAAGCTGTTCACCCCCTCGGACGATTCGGATTTGACCAGCATGGCCCTGCTGGTGGCGCGTTTGTGGTTTGGCCTGGCGATGCTGTTTAATCACGGTCTGGACAAGTTCGCCCATTTCCACGAAATCATTGATACCTTTCCCGATCCGCTGGGACTGGGACAGGAAGCGAGTCTGGTGCTGGTCATTTGCGCGGAGGTGCTGGGATCGCTGCTGCTGGCCGTCGGCTTGTTCACGCGCATCGCGGCGGCCGTGCTGGTGATTGACATGTTTGTCGCCTTCCTGATGGTGCATAAAACGGCGATGAGCGGCGGAGAGCTGCCTTTCCTCTACCTGGCCGGCTACGTCACGCTTTTGATTGCCGGTGGCGGATTGTTTTCACTGGACACGGTGGCATTTCCGCACGCGAATCGCAGCCGGATTCAAAAGCGGGAAGGATGAACCGGATCTTTCCGAAACAGACAACCGATGCCGTAATCGGCAACACTTCAAGCGCGGAAATGTTGGGACACTGCCAAGGCAGGAAAATCATCCTGCGGACTGGCGCCGGCCGGCGATTGGTTGGTTTGGCGGCGTAAGCGCTCCGGGCCGTGGTTTATAACTTCCCCGGCTGTTGCATCAGGATGCCAATCCGTTGCAGCAGGCGGCCCGCAGCTCCGCCGTCCAGCACCCGATGGTCAAAGCTCAAAGTCAGGTAGGCTTCCATCACCGGCACGAACTGGCCCTTGGCCTCGTCCCAATGCGGCATCCGCCGGCCCGCGCCAAGGCCGAGCACAAGCGTCTGTTCCGGCAACGGAATCGGCGTGGCCCAGATCAGACCGAACGTGCCAAAGTTCGTGACGGTGGCCACGGACCCGCCCGTGGCGTCGCCCGGCAATTTTCTTTGGCGGGCCAGTTCCACGAGTTCGTTGTAGCGGGTGGTCAATTCCTTCAACGGCTTTTTATCCGTTCCCCGCAGAACCGGCACCAGCACGCCATCTTCAGCTTCCACGGCGAACCCAACGTCAATCGAGGATGGGTGAACGATGTTGCAGCCAACCAGACGGCCGGCAACCGCGCTGTTTTCGGCCAGCGCCAACGCCAGGGCCCGCAGGGCGTAGAGCGCGGGGCCGGGCTTGGGCTCGCAGCTTTTCCGGTGCGCCAGCAGCGCGTCCAGCACCACCGGCAAACCGACCGTGGCCAGCGGGCGCGTCCAGCTCCGCCGCATCGCGTCGGCCACCGCCACGCGCATCGAAGAGGCTTTGGTGAGCTTCTGCTGATCCAACTGTGCCATGAACTTCTCAAAATCTTCAACCGTCACCCGGCCGGCCGCGCCGCTGCCGGCAATGCCGGCGAGGTCTGCGGCACTCAGGCCGAGTTCGTGCATGCGCGCCTTGAGCCGGGGCGAAATGTAGCTGGCCCCCGTGGCGTTCGCGGGCACAGGCAGTCCGCGAATGGTCGGTTCCACGCGGGAACCGCCCGTTTTGGTGCGGATGATCTGCTCGGTGTCGGAAGCCTTCGGCAACGGAGCGAAATCCAGACCGGCCCGCGCAGCTTCCTCCTGCGTGGTGTCAATCTGCCCCAGCACATCTCCCACCACGTAGCTTTCATTGAGCTGCGCGGAAAAAGCCATGATGCTGCCGTCACAGGGCGCCGTCACCGTCATGGTGGCCTTGTTGGTTTCCACTTCGATCAAATCCTGGCCGGCCTCAATGCGGTCGCCCGGGTTGACGAGAAAGCTGATGACGGCGGCCTCGGCGATGGACTCACCGAGCTGCGGCATGATGATGGGAATTTGCATGGCTCGAATTAAAATTTAAAAACGAAAAGGCAAAACCCGCGCCCAAACCACCGCGCCCGGGCTCCGGACTTTTCACCCGGTAGTTTTACATTTTCCATTGGCTTCATTGACGCAAAAGGCTTCTCGCCGCCGCCGCGACACTGCGGGAGGTTGGACGGTGCGCCGCCCAAAGGTTGGGATGATACGGCACCGGTGTGTCCTTGGCGTTGAGACGCTGTGGCGGCGCATCCAGCAGTCCGTAGCCTTCTGCCGTGACGCGGGCGATGACCTCGGCCGTCACCCCGCCCCACGGCCACGCTTCGCCAACGCACAACAGCCGGCCGGTGCGCGCGACGCTGGCCATGACGGTATCGGTGTCCAGCGGCTTGATGGAACGCAAGTCCACGACTTCAATCTCCCACCCCTCGGTCGCCAGTTCGTTGGCGGCGGCCACGGCTTCATGCACCATGGCGCTGTAAGTCACGATGGTGAGATCGCGGCCCTCGCGGTGGATGCGGGCCTTGCCAATGGGCAGCGCCTCGCTGGGCAGGCGTTCCTCCTTGAGATGGTAATAAAGCAGTTTGTGCTCGCAGAAAATCACCGGGTCATCCGTCGCCACCGCCGCCAGCAGCATGGCATAGGCGTCGGCCACGGTCGCCGGCGTCACCACCACGATGCCGGGATAATGCGCGTATATCGCCTCGAGGCACTGGCTGTGGAACGGCCCGCTGCCGGATGTGCCGCCGAACGGCAGCCGCACGGTGATCGGACAGGACACATTCGTGCGCCAGAACAGCGTGGCCGCCTGGTTGACCACCTGGTTGAACCCCACGGTGGAGAAATCGGCAAACTGCATTTCCACAATCGGCCGCATGCCTTCAATGGCCGCACCGACGGCGAGCCCGACCATGGCGTCCTCGCTGATGGGCGAATCCAAAACACGGCCGGGAAATTCCCTGGCGAGGTTTTTGGTGGCCTTGA
>JAJXXI010000212.1 GCA_021781185.1 bacterium | reverse complement strand
ATCAGCATCATCCCGGCCATCGCGGGAGGCTAGCATATTGCGGGTGGGACGAGGCGGCCAGACGAGCCACGGCTCGCGGGGACGCCCCCGCCAAAAATAGTCCAACTATTTAATTCTATGGCCAAGACAAAGAAAAAACTTTCGGCGACGAAATCCACCACGCCCACGCAACAGCGTCTGTGGCTGATGTATCCGCCCAAGCTCATCAAGAAACCGTTCATCTACGAGATCGGCCACAAGTTCAAAGTGGTCACCAACATCCGCCAGGCCAGCATCACCGACGAAATCGGCATCGTCTGCCTCGAACTGGACGGTGCGCGCGACGAGGTGAAGGCCGCCATTAAATGGCTGGAGAAGAACGGCGTGAATGTCGAACCGGTGGAGATTGGGGTGATCGCCGGTTAATTCATTTGTGGGGAAAGCCAAGCGGTGCGGATTCATTCCGCGCCGCTTTTTATTTTGCCTGATCGCGATTGGTTTTTGTCGCGCCGGAATTTTTTTTCCCTAAAATCCGCCGCGTGCTTAATCCGTTCATCCATTGGATCGAATCCACGGGCATCTGGGCGCCGTGGTGGTTTTTGGGGCTGTTTCTGGCGGCCTCATTCCTGATGATCTGGCGGCTGGAGGCGATGAGCGCGGGCGGTTTCGAGGGCACGGTGCTCGGCACGTTGGTGATGCCGTATTGTTCCGGCATGGGCAACCTGATCTTCGCCTTCATCCTCGGCCGGACCGGCGGCTCCGGGGCGGACGTGATGACCAATTCGCTTGTTAACAACGTCACCAACATGACGCTGGTGCTCGGCCTGCCCGCCATCTTCTGGAGCATGAACGTGCTGCCGAACAAAAAGACGGGCGCGGAGAAAAGGAAAAAAAACGACGTCAAGGCCGAGGCGAAAGCCGGTGGCAAAAACAGCGGCAAAGCCGGCCGGGAACATCAGTTGAACCGTCTTTCCCTCCTGCTCACGCTGACGGCGGTGCTGTTCTTCACCGGCGCGGTCTGGGCGATGGGACGCAAAGGCCGGCTGGATTTCAACGACGGACTGGTGCTGATCGGGCTGTTCCTGTTCTGGCAATGCTTTCACGTTTTTGAAGTGCTCAAGACCAATGTGCGGCAGGGTAAATCGGTATTCACCTGGATGCTGCCGGTGGATCTTGGCTTGCTGGCGGTGGGGGCGCTGGGAATTTACGTCAGCACGGAATGGCTGGTGGAATGGATCTCGCAGATCCACACCGGCTTCATCAGCGTGAAACACCTTGGCTGGTTGAGCGGCTGGCTGATGGTGCTGCCCAACGCGGTGCTGGCGTTTTATTACGCATGGCGCAGACAGCCAGAGGTCGTTTACGCGTCGCAGGTCGGCGATGCGCACATCTCCATCCCGCTGTGTCTCGGCGTCTATTTGCTGTTTCATGCGATGGCGATGCCGGCGTTTTTTCAGGCCGGCATGTTCATTCTCCTCGGCGCAACGCTGGGACACATCGTGTTCGTAGCCGTGTTCGGGCGGCTGCCGCGACTGGCCGGGCTGGCGCTGGTGGTGGCCTACGGCTATTTCCTGAAAATGGGGCTGCTGGGCTGAGGGGAAGGAATGAAAGATTGAACTTGCGGGATTCCCGGCCGTATAATCGCCGATGCAACTTGTGATGAACGCCTTTCAAATCATCTTCACGCCGACGGCGGCGTCCGAACTCGCGCGGATGCCCAAGGAGCTGCAGCTCCAGATCCTCGGTGATTTTCGCGGTCTGCCCCAGCATGTGCTCGGCACGGAACTGGAAGATTTCGGCAAGCTGGAGAGCGACGGCCATATTCTCCATCGCTTCCGCCTGGGTGATTACCGGGTCTATTTCGAACGGCACCAGCTCGGCGTGCTGGTGCATCGCATTATGAGCCGGCACACGCTCAAGGATTTCTTCTTTCGCTCGGGCATCAAGACCGGTGAAGACCAGCAGCTTCAGGACAACCCCAAGTTCTGGGAACTCATCGAAGCCGCCAAAAGCTCGGAAAAGAACTGATCTTCCCCGGGCCCTCCGGCGAGGGCGGAATTTCCCTTCTTGCACTGCTGCCGGGACGATTTATCCTTTTTGCCGCTCAAATTTATGAACTACAAAATCTCCCAACGCGCCGCCTCGCTGGCACCTTCACTGACTTTGGCCATTGATTCCAAGGCCAAGGCCATGAAAGCCGCAGGCGAAGACGTCGTCGGCTTCGGTGCGGGCGAACCCGATTTCGACACGCCGCAGCACATCAAGGACGCCGCCGCCAAGGCGCTCGCCGCCGGCTTCACCAAATACACGCCCAGCGCTGGCATTCCGGAACTGCGCCAGGCCATCGCCGACAAGTTCAAGCGCGAGAACGGCTTGACCTACAAGCCGTCGCAAATCATCGTTTCCTGCGGCGGCAAGCATTCCTGCTACAACGTCATCATGGCCACCTGCGAGGCGGGCGACGAAGTCATCATTCCTGCACCGTATTGGTTGAGCTACCCGGAAATGGTCAAACTCGCGGGTGCCAAGCCGGTCATCCTGCCCACCACGGATAAAACCGAGTTCAAGGTCACGCCCGAACAACTGCGCGCCGCCATCACGCCGAACACGCGGCTGTTCATCCTCAATTCCCCGAGCAATCCGACCGGCAGTGTCTATACGCCGGAAGAAACCAAGGTCCTCGGCGACATCTGCGTGGAGAAAAACGTGCTCATCATGAGCGACGAAATCTACGAACACCTGCTTTATGACGGTGCGAAGGTGAAAAGCGTTGCGAGTTTTTCCCAGGCACATTACGACCATACGATCATCGTGCACGGGCTGGCCAAGGCATATTCCATGACCGGCTGGCGGCTGGGATTTCTCGCCGCGCCGGAGCCGATTGCCAAGGCGATTGACGCCGTGCAAAGCCACAGCACGAGCAACCCAACCTCGTTCGCGCAAAAAGGCGGCGTCGAGGCGCTCAACGGCCCGCAGGATCACCTGCCCGTCTGGCTGGCGGAATACGACAAGCGCCGCCGCTACGCGCATCAGAAATTGAACCGCATCCCCGGGCTCACCTGTGTGAACGCCAAGGGCGCGTTTTATCTGTTCCCGAACATTTCCCGAACGGGACTCAAGTCCTCCGAGTTCTGCGCCAAGCTGCTGGAGCAGGAAAAAGTGGCGGCGGTGCCCGGCATCGCATTTGGCGCGGATGACTACATCCGCCTGAGCTACGCAACGAGTATGGCCAACATCGAGAAGGGCCTGGAGCGCATTGATAAATTCTGCAAAACGCTGGTGAAATAATTTTCCACCAACCACGCCTTCAAGGCCGCGAGCGATCGCGGCCTTTTTCATTGAGCTGAATTCGCCATTGGAATTGTGAATCGCCCGGGCGCACGCCCGGTCGCGCCGGTAAAATTGTGATTGAAATGCAGTCTGCTCATTGAGGAATATCCCAGCATGTCACAAAATGAAAACGGCAGCACCCCGGGGGCTCCCGTTGAAGAAATCCAGCGGGACTGGCACGGCCTCACCCTGCGCCTGCAGCAGTTGGAAACCGAATGTGGAGCACTGGAACGCGAGAACAAAGATCTGCGTTCCCTGGTGGAGCGGGTCATCGAACACCGCCAGAAATCCCACGGTGAACTGGTGAATCTGCTGGCCACGCTGGTCACCAAACTGCCCATCAATGACGTGGGGGTGGTGGTTGCGCGGCTGGTGGAACACAACGTCCACGTCAACGAAGTGTGCGCCAGCCTGGCCAAGGGCAAGCTGGATGACAACCTGCTCCAGCCGGCCATCCTCAAGCAGATTGACAAAACGAAGCGCGATCTCCTGGCGGCCATCAAGACGGCGGTGGCGGACCTCCTGGCGCAAGACGCGCCGTTCGAGGCAGGCCTGCTGGAATCGCTGGGCGAACAGCCGGAAAACTTCTTTTCCCCCGCCTTTAGCCGGGCCAACCGAGGCTTTGTCAAAGCCCAGGTGCCCCGCGAGCGGATCATTCGGGAATTTGGCGAGCAGTCCTTGGTCTTTTTCAAGGACGTGACCACGGATGTGAAGTTCAATCCGCGACCGAAGCCGGAGGAAATCATGCTGGCCTTCAAGCCGGATTTCGCCGAATTGCTCGCGCAGAATCCCGGAGCCGCCGGCGCGCGGCGCGCGGAGTTCGAGGCCCTGCACCAGGCGGTCAGCCAGAGCCGGGAACCCTCCGAAAAATCACGCGCCCAGAAAAGCGCCTTCCTGCGGCTGTCATTTTTCCTCGAACTGCTGCACTACTATGAAAACCAGAGCACCGAATCGCCAGACGTCGTCTTCGCCCAGCGGCTGCCGCCCTTGATCGAGCAGCTCGTCATCACCGGCGACAGTGAATTGCTTGATGAAAAACTGATTGAATCCGCCGAAAAACTCCTCGCCCACATCATTTCCGAGGACCAGCGCAAGGCCGTGGTCAACAACATCGGCAAGCCCGGCGGACTAGCCCGGATTTTGCGTTACACGCTCACGTTCCGCATGGAGGAATTGTCGGACATTGACCCGCTGACGGTGGAATGCATCAAGCAGATCATCCCCCAGGGCGTTGTTCCCACTGCGCGATCCATCGTGACCGTTTTGCGGCTGTTCAACCCGCACATGCAGAAATCCTGCATCCGCGCCATCATGGTCACCGACCGGTTGCGCAAGGAAGCAGCGGAAAAGCTCGGCAAGGCCGTCGCCAAGGAGCTGGGTCTGGAAGAAATGGTCGCCCGGATCACCGAGCAGACCACGCTCTCGCCGGAGCGGGAGCGTGAGCACGCCTGGAACCACATCAAAGACATCATTGCCAGCCGCGCCACCCCCAACGAAGTCATCGCCACCATCCGCAAACGTCTGCACGGAAACTATGACGCAGATGAAGTGAAAGCCTGCTGGATTGTCCTTACTGACGCGGATCCGATGGTATTCGTCCGCGTCTTTTGCCTGTTTCCCTATCTCCCGGACGGCCAGCCCGATCCGCTGGCGCGCGCGATCTTGGAAACCTTTGTCACACGGCTCACCCACGAAAAATACGCTGAAGTCTATACCAAGACCGTGCATGCCCTGAAGAACCTCTTCAAAGTGAAGGCCGACAGCCCCGCGTTGGTGAATTTCATCTCGCTGACCAAATGGGTGGATCCCGTCGCCGCTGAACGAATCTCGCAAGACATCGGCATGACCGCCCATTAAACCGCCGGGCAAGACAAGCTTCACGAGGAAGAGTGGTATTCGTCTCTAGCCTGCTGTCCTTGAAGTGTCTGCCATTATTTCTCCGAGTTTAGCGCGGGCGCGGGTGATTTTTTCCAGGATGGCGGCCCCCTCGGCACGCCAGACGTAGCGCTGCGGTTGGCGATTGCGCTCGGCCAACCAGCCTTGAATGGCGCGCACTAACTCCGACACGCTTTGGAAACTGCCCTCGCGAATCACCCCCTCGGTGAGGTCGCGGAAAAACGTTCGACCAAGTTGAGCCACGAACTGCTCGTGGGCGTGAAGTGCTGGTGGATTCGTGGATGGCGGGCCAGCCACGCCTTGACGGCCGGATGCTTGTGCGTCGCATCGTTGTCCGCAATCAGATGCAGGGTGAGTTCCGGCGGCGTTTCGGCTTCGATCTGCCGCAGAAACCGCAGCCATTCCACATGGGGGTGGCGCGTTTCGGTGCGGGCAATGACCCGGCCATCCAAGGTGTCCAGGGCCGCAAAGAGCGTCGTGGTGCCGTGGCGCACATAGTCATGGGGCCGGGTGCGAATGTAACCCGCATGGCGGCGTTGAAGCAAGCGCGGCAAGTGATCGAAGCCCGGGCCAAGGAACCGGCCGCCGCGCAAGAAGTCGAGCATCAGGCCAAGGTGGCTGCCGGAGGACGCAACGCGCCGCCGGCAAAAAGCCGCAGGGCTCGGAACCCACGCCGCCGAGTGAAGTGCCCGATCCCAAAGTGCAGGATAACTTCACGGATCCGGGAAGCCGGATCATGAAGGCGGGCAACGGCCGGCATTTTGAACAAGCTTACAACGCGCCGGCGGCGGTCAATGAAGTGATGTTGATCGTCGGCCAGCGTGTCAGCGATGCGCCTAACGATAAACAGGAACCCGTGGCGAGCGTGGCCGCCAGCAGCCCCGTCGTGGCCGGCGACTTCCATGCGGTGCTGGTGGCCAGCGGCCTTTATAGTGCGGCCTCCGTGCGGAAAAAGTGGCGGCACCCCGAGCGGCTTGACCGTGTATGCGGCGGTGGCCAGACAAAGCCATCACCAGACGGTGGCCGATTTATTGCCGCAACCCGAACCCGCGCCACGGTCCGCGACATCGAGTCCCAAAGAAAAGATGGCGCACCGGTTGCAGACGAGTGTCGGCCAGCAGCTTTACAAACTCCGAAAGCAAACGGTCGAGCCGGTGTTTGGGATCGTCAAGTCGGTGCTGGGCTTCCGGCAGTTTTTATTGCGCGGCCGGGAGAAAGTTTCGCTGGAATGGCTGCTGGTCTGCGTGAGCTATAACTTCAAGCGGCTCTTCACGCTCAAAAAATCTGGACCCAGCGGGATAAAAACAAAGGCGAGTGTCCGCCGCGAGGCAAAACCCCGAAACCCCGCCGCACCAAAGCCCCCCAACCGCGCCAGCAACCAGCGACCAAAAGGGTTTTCCGATAACCTCCGGGGTTCACCCCTGCTTGCCTCACAAAAAATCATTTCTAAGTCCGACAAATTCCTAGCCGGGGTGAACGCATGTTTTCCGCTGACATTTCAAGCGGATACACTACATTCGGGGCATGGCAAGCAGGCCGTTGATTTTGGTTTCCCCCAGCACTGAGAAGCGAGGTGTGGAGTTTCATGACTTGTCCGCCAGCCTCTCCGTGAAATACGATTTTTCCGTGCTACAGGCGGGCGGTATTCCCGTCACCGTGCCGGCCACCACTGACCGCGCCGTGCTGGCGGAGACCGTGCGGCGGATGGAAGGCGTGTTGCTGACCGGCGGTGATGACATCAATCCCGACCTCTACGATCCCCGCCTGCCCGCCGGCATACGCCGCACCGTGGAACAGACGCCCGACGGCGGCGCCCGCGACCTCCGCGAGCTGGTTTTGATCCAAGAGGTGTTCCGCCAGCGCAAGCCGCTGCTGGCCATCTGCCGCGGCCATCAGTTGCTCAATATCGCCTTTGGCGGACAGCTTGTCGCGGACATCCGGCGGCAGGTGCCCGGCGCGCTGAACCACCAGCAACTGGACCGGGCTGGTGAACTGGTTCACGAAGCGGCGTTGACAGCAGGCTCTTTGCTCGCCAAGATTTGCGGAAAGCGGGTTCTGGGAGTCAACAGCTCGCATCATCAGGCTGTGCAGACAGTGGCGGAACCCTTCGTGGCCACGGCAGTGAGCCCCGACGGGCTGGTGGAGGCGATGGAGTTGAAACCCGGGACCGCGCAAGGGATGCCGTTCTTGTTGAGCGTGCAGTTTCATCCAGAGCGGCTGACACACCAATATGCCGCGCACCGCGCGATTTTTAAGACATTCGTCACGGCCTGCGCACGACAAGCGAAAATAAAATCATGAAAGGTAAAATTCTAATCGTAGACGACGAACTGGACCTGCGGCTGTTGCTCAAGTCCATCTTGGAATCCGATTACACCGTCGCCGAGGCCGAAAGTGGGGCCGCCCTGAAAAAGCTGCTCGCTGGCGAATCTTACGATGTCGTGTTGCTGGACCTGAATCTGCCGGACGCCAACGGTCTCGACCTGCTGCCGATGATCAAAAAAACCTGGCCCGAGACCGAGGTGGTCGTGCTGACCGGCGAGGCCACCTTTGACGCCGCCGTGCAGGCCACCAAACGCGGCGCGTTTCACTTCATCAACAAGCCGTTCAACACCGAGAATCTGTTCGTCACCATTGACCGCGCGATTGAAAACCGGCAGCAGAAGGAGGAGAACAACTCCCTGCGGCGCGCCATTTCCACGATGAGCGGTGGCTCCGCCCCCGTGTTTCAGAGCAAGGAAATGCAGAACGTCGTCCGCACCATTGAGCGCATTGCGCCCAGCGACGTGGCCGTGCTCATTACCGGCGAAAGCGGCACTGGCAAGGAGGTCATTGCCGACCTCATTCACGCCCTGAGCCCGCGCAGCAAGAACCGGATCGTCAAGGTCAACTGCGCCGCGCTGCCCCGCGAACTGATTGAGAGCGAACTGTTCGGCTCCGTGAAGGGCGCGTTTACCGGCGCGCATGCGGATCGTGACGGTCTCTTTCGCCAGGCCGAGGGCGGCACGTTGTTCCTCGATGAAATTTCCGAGATGCCCATAGACACGCAGAGCAAACTGCTCCGCGTGTTGCAGGATCAGAAGGTCCGCCCGGTCGGCAGCAAGACCGATTACCAGACCAACTGCCGGATCGTTGCCGCCACCAACCGCAAACCCGAGGACGCCATCAAGGACGGCAAGCTGCGTGAAGATTTATTCTACCGCATCAGCGCCATTGCGGTGCATCTGCCGCCGCTGCGCGAACGGCGCGAGGACATTGCGCCGCTGGCCAACGCGTTTCTGCGCCGCTTTTCTGCGCAGGCCAACCGCACGCTGCGCGGCTTTACCCCGGCGGCCGGCGAACGCCTGTCCGCCTTCGACTGGCCGGGCAACATCCGCCAGCTCCAGAACGAAATTCAGCGCGCCGTCCTGCTCTCCGAAGGGCCGGACATTGACGCCGCCGACCTGTCCGTCAGCGACATCCGCATGGTCCCGTCCGAGGGCCACGACACCGCCTTCACGCTGCTTGAAGGCGTCGAGCGCAATGCCATCATCCAGATGCTGCGCGAGACCGGCGGCAACAAGCTGGAAACCGCCAAACGCCTCGGCATCGGCCGCCAGACGCTCTACAACAAGATCAAGGCCTACGGTATCGAGACCTGAGGAGTGAGGGGCTTCAAAGCTGCTTTAGCTCCGTCCCCGCCAGTTCAATCAGCGGCCGAATCGTCTTCGCGCTAAAATCAAACCTGCAGCCCGCCGCCGCAAACAATTCCGGCAATGGCCGCGAGCCGCCGAGGGCAAGCGCAGTCTTGTATTCGTTCAGCGCCTTTGCCTTGTCCGTCTTGGAATTCGCCCACACCTGCAACGCGCCGAGCTGCGCGATGCCGTATTCCACGTAGTAAAACGGATAGAGGAAAATGTGCAGTTGCCGGTGCCATGAACAGGCGCGCGCGTCTTCGTGGCCGGAATAATCCACATTGCCGCCGAAGCGGTCCATGAGCTGCACATAAGCCGCCTTGCGCTCGGCGCGGCTGTGGCTGGGATGCGTGTAAATCCAGTGCTGAAACGCGTCCACCAC